>JAISTL010000089.1 GCA_031272615.1 Methylobacteriaceae bacterium
CGCACGTGGGTGACCCGGGCGCCGCGCCCCAGCCGCAGCAAAAACACGTCATCGAGGAAATGCGCGGCGTCTCCCGCCCCTTCATGGCTTTCCAGGATGGTCGCGGAGGCGCCGTCTTCAACAACAACCGCCACGCGGGTCGCGGCCGTCACGGCGGCCTCACCGGTGCAAAATCTGAAATGCAGGGGTTTCTCCAGCCTGGCGCCGGCCCGGACGCGCACGATGTTGAGGTTGAGCGCCGGGTCATCCGGCGTGCGCAAGGCGCTGTTCAGCTGATAGAGGGCGTTGTCCTTCAGCCCCTTGACGCCGTCGAGCAGGGAGATGTCCGCGTCACCCCGGCTCAAGGCGCCGGACCATGACTCCGTTTCGACAAAGGGAGTGGAATCACCATTGCCGACCGGTTCGCGGCGCGCCAGCCTGCCGTCAACAAAACTGAACCTGTAGGCGGGAATATCCTCAAACGCACTCTCACGGGAAAGGATGGAGGCGTTCCGTTTGTCATCGGAGGGCCCGGCGGGAGGCGGGATATCGCCAATCCGCTCGCGCAGGTCGGTATATTTGAATTCTTCAACCTTGCTGCCGGGAATTCCCAGGGTTTGAAAGGCGCGAAAGGCGGTTTCACGACGGGCGAAATCACTTGGGCGGGCCCCCTCCCCCATGCGGGAAAAGGCTTGTGCCAGCTTGGTCTCGGCAGGAGTGGACTCGACGGGAATGCTGCTCATCGCCTGCCTCATACCGTCTCATGGGCCGTATATTCGGCGTAACCGCTCTCTTCCAGTTCCAGCGCCAGTTCCTTGCCGCCGGAACGGGCGATGACGCCGTTGGCCATGACATGCACCGTATCGGGCACGATGTAGTTCAACAGCCTCTGGTAATGGGTGATGACCAGGAAGGACCGGTTCGGCGAGCGCATGGCGTTGACGCCGTCAGCCACGATACGCAGAGCATCAATATCGAGCCCCGAATCCGTTTCATCGAGAATGCCGAGCCGCGGCTGCAGCAGATACATCTGGAGGATTTCCATGCGCTTCTTTTCGCCGCCGGAAAACCCGACGTTGAGCGGGCGGCGGAGCATATCCCGGGGAACCTGAAGCGTATCGGCGGCTTCCCCCACGAGACGCATGAACTCCGGCGTCAGCAGCTCATCCTCGCCCCGCGCCTTGCGGTGGGCATTCAGGGCCGCCTTGAGGAACGTCATGGTGTTGACGCCGGGGATTTCCAGCGGATACTGGAACGCCAGGAACAACCCGGCGGTGGCGCGCTCGCTCGGTTCCATCGCGAGGACATCGGCGCCGTCGAGAAGAATCTCGCCCTCCAGCACCTCATAATCCTCTTTTCCGGCAATCACGTAGGACAGGGTCGATTTGCCGGAACCGTTCGGCCCCATGATGGCGGCGATTTCCCCCGTTTGCACGGTCAAATTCACTCCGTTGAGGATTCTCCTGTCGTCAATCTGAACCACAAGGTTTTTAATTTCCAGCATATCGGTCTCTTCATTCTATGGGATCATGGCGGTCAAAACGGAAAGGCAGCGGGACAACGGCTGTCAGCCGACGGACCCTTCCAGTGAAATGGAAATCAGCTTTTGCGCCTCGACGGCGAATTCCATGGGCAGCATCTGCAAAACATCCTTGACGAATCCGTTGACGATGAGGGCAATCGCCTCCTCCTCGCCGATGCCCCGCTGCTGACAGTAGAACATCTGGTCATCGGAAATCTTGGAGGTGGTGGCTTCGTGCTCAAACACCGCCGTGGAGTTGCGGCTTTCGACATAGGGAACGGTGTGCGCCCCGCACCGGTCCCCGAGAAGCAGCGAGTCGCAATTGGTGAAATTACGGGCGTGTTCGGCCCTGGCCGTCGCCTTGACCAGGCCGCGATAGGTGTTCTGCGAAAACCCGGCGGAAATACCCTTGGAGATGATTTTGCTGGTGGTGTCGGGGGCCATGTGGATCATCTTGGTGCCGGAATCGACCTGCTGATGCCCGTTGGATATGGCAATGGAATAAAACTCGCCGCGGGACTCGGGGCCGCGCAACAGGCACGACGGGTATTTCCAGGTGACGGCGGAGCCCGTCTCCACCTGCGTCCAGGAGATTTTCGCCCGCGCCTCGCGGCAGTCACCACGCTTGGTGACGAAATTGTAGACGCCGCCGCGGCCGGCGGAATCGCCCGGATACCAGTTCTGCACCGTGGAATACTTGATTTCGGCGTCTTCCAGCGCCACCAGCTCGACAACGGCGGCATGGAGCTGGTTCTCATCCCGTTTCGGGGCGGTACACCCTTCCAGATAAGAGACGTAGGCGCCCTTGTCGGCAATAATCAGGGTGCGTTCAAACTGCCCGGTGTCACGCTCGTTGATGCGGAAATAGGTGGAAAGCTCCATGGGGCAGCGCACCCCCGGCGGCACGTAGACGAACGAACCGTCGGAAAACACGGCGGAATTCAGCGCCGCGAAGAAATTGTCACCAACCGGAACCACCGAGCCCAGGTACGTGCGCACCAATTCGGGATGCTCGCGGATGGCCTCGGAAATCGGCATGAAAATCACACCGGCGGCGGCAAGCTCCTTCTTGAAGGTTGTGGCAACGGAAACACTGTCGAACACCGCGTCCACCGCAACCCGGTTTTCCGGCGCAACCCCGGCGAGAGCTTCCTGCTCGCTCAGCGGAATGCCGAGCTTTTCATAGGTTTTGCGGATTTCCGGGTCAATCTCGTCCAGAGATTTGGGCGAAGGGTTCTTTTTCGGCGCCGCGTAATAGTGGATACCGTTGTAATCGATGGGGTCATAGGTAATCTTGGCCCAGTCCGGCTCCTCGAGGGTGCGCCACAGCTCAAGCGCCTCGAGGCGCCACTGCAGCATCCAGTCGGGTTCGCCCTTGCGCGCTGAAATATAACGCACAATTTCCTCGGAGAGCCCTTTGGGGGCCTTTTCGACCTCGACGACGGTTTCAAACCCGAACTTGTACTGATCGACATCAATAGATTGTACCTGCGCAATGGTTTCCCGCACAGCTGCCATGTATATTTCTCCTGCCTCAAGCGGGTTCAAGGTCCGCCGGGGTGAAAAACCGATGTGTTCCCTCAACGACACTTACGCCGCGGGTCGCGCCGACGTGCCCGCTTATAACGCAAAAAAAACGCTTGTACAGAGTGCTTGCGCGAAAGAAACAACACTATCGCCGTGATGGCGATAGCACACTTTGACATGCCGATGCAAAGCGTCTGACATCCTCTTCCGCGGTGCTCCAGCCGAGACTGACGCGCAGCGCGGAGGCGCCGAACCGTTGCGGCAGGCCCATTGCAGCGACGACATGGGACTGCCCGACCTTGCCGGACGTGCAAGCCGCCCCTGCGGAAAGCGCAACGCCGGCAAGATCGAAGGCAATGGTCAGAGTTTCGGCCTTGCGTCCGGGAACCATGAACGCAAAGGTATTGACCACACGCGGCGCCGACTCGCACAAAATCAGGCAGTCGGGCACGGCCTCCCGCACCGCCGCCTCGCATTGGCGCTTCAGCGCCTCGATGCGGGCGCACTCTTCGGCAAAATGCCGCCGCATGAGCGTGAGCGCCACGCCGAATCCGACGATTCCGGCCACATCCTCCGTGCCGGCGCGGGAGCCCCGCTCCTGCCCGCCGCCGCGGATCAGCTTTTCCTCAACCGAAAAATCCGGCGACGCCCAGATGACCGCGCCGACTCCCTGAGGCCCGCCGGTTTTGTGGGCCGAAACCGTCAGAACGTCAGCGCCGAGGGCGTGGATATCCAGCGGAACCTTGCCCAACGCCTGAACCGCGTCACAGTGCAGAAAGCCGCCGTGTTCATGGACCACGCGGGCGATCTCCGCCACCGGCTGAAGAACGCCGGTTTCATTGTTGGCCACCTGGACGGAGACCAACGCCGCCCCATCCGCCGTTTTCAACCGCCGCGCCAGTTCTTCCGCATCGACGAGTCCGTTCGAATTCACCGGAATCAACTGAACCGCCCCCGGGGCAAAGCGATGGCCCTGCAGCACCGAGGCGTGCTCGGTGGCGTTGACCAGCAAACGGTTGACCACCCGCTTGCCGAACACGGAGAAAGAAGGAGACAGCACGTAATTGTTGGCCTCGGTGCCGCTGCCGGTAAACACGATGTTTTTGGCTTCGGCGCCGCAGGTCTCCGCCAGGATGTCCCGGGCGCTTTCCACCCGGCGGCGCGCCTCACGCCCCTCCGAATGCACCGAAGAGGCATTGCCGACCCGCGACCACACATCGAGCATCGCGGCGCGGACTTCCGGCCGGACGGGAGTCGTCGCATTGTTGTCGAGATAGCAACGCCCATCGTCAGCCATCGGCAGACCTCATCCTTTCACGCGACGGGTTCACGAAATCCTTGCAATTTTGCCCCGCAGTTATGTAAGAGAGCTAGCATAATGCTCCCGGCGGAAGGTTCCGACCCGTGTTTGACTGTTCCGGTTCCGGCTTTAGTGACTGTTGCCGGCGTCTGTCAAGTGCGGTGATGCCCTGCCGCGGGAAGCCCATTCATGCTGGAACCTAAAGGATTTTCATGCCTGAAGTCATTTTTCCGGGGCCCACCGGCCGGCTTGAAGGCCGCTACCAGGCGGCCAAGCGCAAGGGCGCGCCGATCGCCATTCTGCTGCATCCGCACCCGCAGTTCGGCGGGACCATGAACAACCCGATTGTCTATAACCTGTTTTATAATTTCGTCCGGCGCGGTTTTTCCGTGCTGCGGTTCAATTTCCGCGGAGTCGGGCGCAGCCAGGGCACCTTCGACCACGGCCAGGGTGAACTGTCCGATGCCGCCGCGGCGCTGGACTGGGCCCAGACCATCAATCCGGAAGCCCGTGCCTGCTGGATCACCGGCGTATCCTTCGGCGCCTGGATCGGGATGCAGTTGCTGATGCGCCGCCCGGAAATCGAGGGGTTCATCTGCATCGGCGCCATGGCCAACCGCTATGATTTCTCGTTTCTCGCCCCCTGCCCGTCGTCCGGGCTGTTTGTCCACGGCTCCGATGACCGCGTCTCGCCGGTCAACGACGTGATTCCGATCATCGAGAAGGTCAAGACGCAAAGGGGCGTCGTCATCGACCACGCCATCATCGACGGCGCCAATCATTTTTTCGACAACAAAATCGATGAACTCTCCGGTTGCGTCGACTCCTATCTCAATAAGAGACTGGGCTCCAAACTGGAGAGCTTCGTCCAGGACGACCCGGACCAGTAATGTATGACCGCGGCTGTCACAGCCTTGCCGCGCCCGTGAACCAAACCAGTGAGAATGAACGATGACCACACCCAAATCCGACTTTCTGAAGACCCTGACCGAGCGGGGATTCATCAACCAGTGTTCCGACCTCGAGGGCGTCGATGAAACGGCGCGAGCCGGCAAGCTGGTGAGTTACGTCGGGTATGATGCCACCGGGCCGTCGCTGCATGTCGGCCATCTGATGACCATCATGATGCTGCACTGGCTGCAGGCCACCGGCGCCGGACGCCCCATCGCCCTGATGGGCGGCGGCACCACCCGCATCGGCGACCCCTCCGGCCGCGACGAGGCGCGCAAGCTGCTCTCCTACGAAGACATCGAGGCCAACAAGAATTCCATCAAGGAATCCTTCAAGAGCTTCATGACCTTCGGTGACGGCCCCGGCGACGCCATGATGGTCGACAACGCCGAATGGCTCATCAAGCTCAACTATATCGAGATGCTGCGGGATGTCGGCCGGCACTTTTCCGTCAACCGGATGCTGTCCTTCGACAGCGTGAAGATGCGCCTGGAGCGGGACAACGAACTGGGCCTGAGCTTCCTCGAATTCAACTACATGATTTTGCAGGCTTACGATTTTGTCGAACTGCACCGGCGCTGCGGCTGCCGCCTGCAGATGGGCGGCTCCGACCAATGGGGCAACATCGTCAACGGCATCGATCTCGCCCGGCGCATGGGGCTGGCGCAGTTGTTCGCCCTCACCTGCCCGCTGATCACCACCGCCTCCGGCGCCAAGATGGGCAAAACCGTCTCCGGCGCGGTGTGGCTGAAGGCCGAAATGCGCTCCCCCTACGAATACTGGCAGTTCTGGCGCAACACCGAGGACGCCGATGTCGGGCGCTTCCTCAAGCTGTTCACCATTCTGCCGATGGCGGAAATCGCCAGGCTCGAAGCGCTCAAGGGCTCGGATATCAACGAAGCCAAGAAGATTCTCGCCACCGAGGCCACCGCGCTGCTGCACGGGCGCGCCGCCGCCGACGACGCGGCGGAAACCGCGCGCAAAACCTTTGAGGAAGGCGCGCTGGCGGAAAGCCTGCCGACCGTCGATATCCCGGCATCGGTTCTTGCCGCCGGGCTCAATGTCACCGCCGCTTTCGGGCCGGAATACGCCAAACTCGTCACCTCCATCGGCGACGCCAAGCGCCAGATCAAGGGCGGCGGTCTGAGGGTCAACGATGTTCCGGTGACCGATGAACGCGCGCAGCTTTCACAAAAGGATGTCACCCCGGAAGGCGTTATCAAGCTATCCTTCGGGCGCAAAAAGCACGTGCTGATCCGGCCGGTGTGAGCACAGGCCGTGGACGTGGTGGACACGGTGGACACGATGGACGAAAGCTATACCCTGAAAAGTGAACACGGTTTTCGTCCACCGTGTCCACCAGATTACCGTGCTGGATTGCTTCGCTCACGCTCGCAATGAGGCGGCACCGGCCGGGGGTCATTCCGGCCGGCGGTTTGT
>JAISTL010000180.1 GCA_031272615.1 Methylobacteriaceae bacterium
GGGGCGATGCCCGACCCCTGCGACGAAACGATGGCGCCGGTTGTGGTCGGCACGCCGCCGGTTGTCATGTTCATTTCCATGCCCATGGAGGACATCATGTCATAGTGCCCGCCGATGCGTTGCCGGAAGGTCTCCATATCCATGACCACATGGGCCATGTTGGCGGAATAGGCTTCGGCAACCGGTGCAAACGGCTGGAAGAGAAGCGGCCCTTTGCTGCCGCCGCTGCCGCTGCCGCTGATTGAATCGCCGCCGCCGATGGGGTTGCCGGGCAGGGTCGGGTTGACGCAGCCGCTTGCCGGGCAATCCTCGGAGCGCAGATACCAGTTGCCGTTCGAACCGGAAAGACCGTCCTTTTGCAGTGTGTAGGCGTAGGCTCCGGCCACCACCGCCTGGTTGCCCCGCGGCGTCACATAATCCCCGGCAAGGGAGAATTTGCCGTTGGAGGCGCCATCCACCTCAACGACCATGATGCCGTCGCCGGCTGTGAGCGCCCCGGCGCCGCCTGTGTTGACCACATAAAGCGTGGTGTTGCCCGAGGTGTTGCCCACCACATGCAGCAGGTCCGTCGGCGAAGCATCGTCACCGAGTTTGGTGTTGACCATCAATGCGCCGCCGTTGGCGGTATAGGAGCCTTTGATGGTCAAGGTGCCGAACTCAGTGGGCGTGCCGCCGCTGGTAACCGTTTCCATACCCGGGGAAATGACGCCGGAGTTGGTGACGGAGCCGATGGTTCCCACGCCTTCCAGCGTGCCGCCGGTGAAAACGGTGGCCTGGTTGGCGGAGAAGTCGCCGTTGATTTGCAATGCGCCGCCGTGCATGACGAAGGAGCCGGTGAAACCCGGATGATCCCGGTTGAAGAGCGTCCGCCCGGCATAAGCAGCGAGGGTTCCCGTGCCGTAGATGCCGTCACTGAGATATTTGTCGAACTCGTAATCCCACGCGGTGTGGTTGAAGTTGACGGCGCCGGTTCCATCGCCGAACACAACTTTGGCGGCCTTGATGGTTCCCGGCCCGATGGGCGTCCGCTCCGGGGCGTCGCCGATGTTCAGCGTTCCCCGGGAGTTTGCCTCGTGGGCGATATACAAGGTGCCGTCATTGGGGTAGGTGTCCGGATCCACCCGGTAATAGGTGAAACCGCCTTCGCGGATGGCACTTTCCTTACCGGAGCCGAGATTGATTTCGCCCTTGTTGCCCAGGTTCATGGTTCCGGTTCCGGAATGGCCGAGATAGAGCTCTCCCGGATAAACCGCGTTGTAAAGTGAGCCCGGGGAGGGAGATGCGATACCGCTTACCCACCAGTGGGTGTTTTCGCCCATGATGTTCACGGTTCCCGCACCGCCGTCCACGCCGACCTTGGGGGAAAGCTGCCCGGACACGACGGCGAGAGCGGCGGTGTTGTTGGAATCCAGCCGACCGTTGTCGGCGCATTCCGCAACCCCCGGAGGACAGTGATACTCGTTGTAAGCGATGTATGTGTAGCCTTTGCTGCCGTTCAGGAGGTTCACCGTACCGCGGCTGCCGGCGCCGACGCCGACCATCAGACCGTCGGCGACAAGCATATTGGCGTGGTCCAGCGTCATGGTTCCGGCGCCGCCGTTGACGCCGATCTGCACCCGGTCAATCGGGTCCCAAGCGCCGGTTTCGTCCACATGATTCTTCAAGGCCTGCGCATTTGAGACAATACCGAGCTTCGCGCCGTTCATCATATTGAGGGTGCCGTTGGAACCGGCGCCGGTACCGACCAGCAAAACGACAGGTTCCGTCGCGCCGGCACCAGCCGGAACAAATGAAAGACCGTCGAAATTGACGGTTCCGGTGCCGCCGTCTCCACCGATGATGCTGTAATCGGGGGTGCTGGAGCGTTCATTAAGGATAGACGATCCTGCGGAGACATAGGGCGCACTTGCGGTGAGGCCGAGAGATGGGTCACGCTGGGGGTTGGCGAGGAAATTGACGGTGCCGTTGCTGCCGGCGCCGATGCCGACATTCATGCCGCTGTAAAGATAGAAAGAACGATCATGTTGCGCATCATTCCGGTATTGCGGATCGGGGTTGCGCGCGTCGATATCGAGAATTCCAGTGCCGCCGTTGGCGCCGACCACGAGTTTTTGCCCGTCTTCGTTGTTGAATCGGGGGTCGATGCTGTAGATATTGGACAGGGAGACATGGACCGTGCCGCCCGGCGCAACACCGATGCCGTGAAGCCGGATGGATACGTCCTGATAGGGGGAACCTGTCACCGAAATGTCGGTGAGGCTGTTGATGATGAACCGATCCTGGGTGTAGTCGGCGGGTGAAACCGGCTCGGACCAGTTGCCGGGGTCAAAGATGTCGGACGTCCCGGCGGCGCCGGTCCAGTAAACGGTGGTCTGCGCCGAGGCCTCCTGCGCCGCCAGACCCAGAACAACCGAGGACATCAGGGCAAAACGCAGAGCGGTGCGCAAAGGCGCGGCCGTGCCGGACAATTTGCGTTGCTTGGAAGTTTCAATGTCCGCGACTCGCCGATCGGGCCGACGATCAATTGAAGAACTGCGGGTTTGGGTCTTCATAACGGGAAAGTCCTTTTGAGCGAATTTTTACGCGGCATTACAGTCAAGGCACAATACGGCCTTTGTAAAACCGCTCAACTACAAACTATCGATTGATGAATGGCGCTATTATTTTATAGAAAAGCTCTATAAAACAGCATGGGATATATTGATATACTTGAATAACATGACTACGAATGATGACTTTGTGGTATTACACTGATTATTACTATACAAAAACAAACAGACCCCACGGAATACGCGGCGCCGATGAAACAACCCGGACAACAGCCGAAGAGGCGGCTTCCGGAAAAATGAAATATTGGTCAATCCTGTGCAGTATTGGGAGTGCGCGGAGCCGCTGAAACGGGCTCCCATCTCTCAATCAGTATTTTCCATTACTAGAAATGGGGTAAGTGATTAAAATTTCAAGAAGTTGTTTAATACAATTTGATACAATTCGCGCACATAAGACTATATACATGTATGAATACGCTGTTATTGTTCAATTTTAGCTGGAAAATCGTATTTTGATTTCCAGTCATATCACGGTTTCCAATGCCCATGGCCGGGCGCGGTTCGCGCCGGCTTTTCCGCCGTTCCCTCCGGCTGCTTACAAAATTCGTCGCGGGAAGTGCTCCGGGCGCGCCGGGTAACCAATTGTAAACCATTTCATGGTTAGTATGTGGTTAACGCGTGTTTCACGAACGACGTGCCATGGAGAGATCAATGTCAATTAAACATCTGTTGTTGAGCGGCGCTGCCGCTCTGATTGCGTTTCCGGCTCTTGCCGCCGACCTGCCCGCCCCCGTCGCCCCTCCCATCGAGGATATCCCCATCTGGAATCCGTGGCAGGTTCGTGTGCGCGCCATCGCCGTCATCCCCGATGAAGATGCGAAACTGAAGCTGGACAGCGTAAGGCTCCCGGGCGCGGATGTCGACGCTTCCAATGAAATCGTTCCCGAACTCGACATCACCTATTATTTCACCAAGAACATCGCCGCCGAACTGATTCTCGGCACCACCTTCCACGGTGTGGATGCGGACGGTACCATTTCGTCTCTGGGCAAAATCGGCCGCACCTGGATTCTGCCGCCGACGCTGACGGCGCAGTATCATTTCACCAATTTCGGCCCGAATTTCAAACCCTATCTTGGCGCCGGCGTAAACTACACTATATTCTACAGTGAGAAGGCAAAGGCGCCGTTCACCAGCTTCAAGCTGGACAACTCCTTCGGTTTTGCGTTGCAGGCCGGTGTTGACTTCATGGTCAACGAACATTGGGGCATCAACCTCGATGTCAAAAAGCTGTTCCTCAAACCCGACGTCAAAGCTACCGTTGCCGGCTCGGTCGTGACCGGTGACGTGCGTCTTGATCCTTGGATCGTCGGCGCCGGCGTTACCTACAAGTTCTGACGTGACTTACGTTTCGTCGGATTGTCGCGAACTCTCCGTTTCAGTTGCCGCGACCGGGTTTTTCTCCGGTCGTGAGTGGCTTCGTTTTCAGGCACGAACAAAACGCCGGTCCGGATGTACGATCGGAATTTTGTTTCGCGCCTGTTTTCGTTTTAAGGGTGGCTGCCGGCAAACCGTACGTCCGTTTGTCCGTCTGCCGCCTGCCTGTTCACCTTTTTCGTGAAAAACAGTCGCTTCCCAAACCTGAACCTGCTAAGAACGACCGGCGCGCCCGCCGCCCGTCGCGCATGAACCGGAGACATGCCGCTCCGGGATGTTCGTTTGTCCCGGAGGTTTACCGTTCCGGAGGTTTAGTGTTCTGGAGGCTTCATGTCCGGCGCCGCCCTTTCCCTTGTCGAAAACCTCAACGATTTCTTTCGCGCCAAAAATTATACGCGCATCGAACCGCCCGTGCTTCAACCGACCGGCGTCTTCACCGAGCTTTCCGGCGAGGATATCCGCCGCCGACTGTTCGTCACCCAGGACCGCGCCGGGCATGACCTGTGCCTGCGCCCGGAATACACCATTCCCGTTGCCCTCGAGTTGTTGAAGCGCACGGCGGAACCCTCCGGCGCCTTCTATTATCTCGGCCCGGTTTTCCGCTCCCGGTCCGACGGTCCCGGCGAGTTTCTCCAGGCGGGCACCGAATCCATCGGCCGGGTTGACCGCTCCGCCGCCGATGCCGAGTGTGTCGTGCACGCGCTGAAGGCGTTGAGTTATATGGATGTCACCCACTCCTCCGTGGTGTTCGGCGATATGGCGCTGCTCGGCGCGGTGCTCAACGCGCTGGGTCTGACGGCGGCCGCGGTTCGCCGGGTTGTCGCCTCGCTGATTACCGGCACATCCCTTGAGAGCCTGGATACCGGCGATGTCTCCATGCACGAGAAACACGCAAGCCTGCTGGCGGCCATCGAAAACCAGGATTCCCGCGCTGTCACCGCTTTTATTGAAGACGTGTTCGCCATTGCCGGCGTGTCCCGCATCGGCGGCCGCTCCGTTCACGATATCGCCGAGCGGTTTCTTGCCAAAGCGTCCAACCGGTCGGCCCTCACTCCGGCGCAAAGGGAGAGTCTCTCCCGGTTTCTCGCCATCCGCGGAGAGCCGGACGAAGCGGTGGAAGCGGTGCGCGCCTTTGCCGGGGAGACGGGCTTGGATATCGACTCCGCCTTGTCTGATTTGGAAACCCGCATCGGCTTTTTGGCCGCCCTCAATGCCGACCTGTCGCAGTTCCGCTTCGAGGCCGGGTTCGCGCGCAATCTCGATTACTACACCGGTTTTATCTTTGAAGTGTTCAGCCCGCTGCATCCGGAGCCGGTGGCCGGGGGAGGGCGCTATGATTCGCTGTTCCGCCAGCTCGGCGCCGGAAGCGATATCCCGGCGGTGGGCTGTGCCTTTCACCTCAACCGGCTGACGGGAGGGTAACCCATGAGCGACCAGCCTCTCATTCTGGCGGTACCGTCCAAGGGGCGGCTTCAGGAAAACACGGCGCTGTTCTTTTCCCGCGCCGGTCTCGCCTTCAATCAGTCCGGCGGCACGCGGGATTATCGCGCCACCATCAGCGGGCTCGCCGATGTGGATGTACAGTTTGTTTCGGCGGCGGAAATCGCGTCGTTGCTGGCCTGCGGCGCGGTTCATCTGGGTGTGACCGGCGAAGACCTGATTCGCGAAACCGTCCATAACGCTGACCAGGTGGTGGAGTTGTTGTCTCCCTTGGGGTTCGGCTTTGCCAACGTGGTGGTGGCCGCGCCACAGGCGTGGATCGACGCCCGCACCATGGCTGACATCCATGAAATCGCCGCCGACATCCGCGCCCGCCGCGGCCGCAAACTGCGGGTGGCGACAAAATACGTCAACCTGACCCGGGCCTTCTTCGCCGAAAAGGGCGTGACCGATTATGTCATCGTCGAGAGCGCCGGGGCGACGGAAGGCGCGCCCAATGCCGGCAGCGCCGAAATCATCGTCGACATCACCACATCGGGCGCCACCCTCAACGCCAACGGTCTCAAAGTCATTGACGACGGCGTTATCCTGAGGTCCGAGGCCAATCTGGTAGCGTCTCTCGCCGCTGACTGGAGTGAGCGCGCCCGTTCCGCCGCCCGGGCGCTGCTGGCGCGTATCGCCGCCGAGGAGCAGGCACGCAAAACCCGCGAAATCCGCGCCGCGCTGCCGGAGACGGCCGAACTCCCGCTCGGCGCGATTGTGGAGCCGTTTCACCTCGCTGTTCAGCCGCGCGCCGATGACGCCGCCGTGGTGTTGTGGTGCCCGGAGGAGCAGGTGTTCGCCCTTGTGGCGGCCCTTCAGGAGGCAGGGGCGCCGACGGTTTCCGTGCGCCGGCTGGATTATCTCTTCACCGCCGGAAACCCGCTGATGGAGCGGCTTTTGGCGCGTATCGGCGCGTGAGGCGTCGCCCGTTTTCTCCGGGCCGCCTACCGGGGTGTCAAATCCCGCATCTTACCTATTTTTAATGTTTTGCGACCCGCATTTTTCTGTTCCGCACACTTGACAGCGTAGAGGCGACTTCCTATTTGGAAGTCATCCTGGCACTCACCTTAGGAGAGTGCTAACAAATTGAACACGGCGCCATGACAGCGCCGTTTTGTGTCAGGGGCCGGATCCGCCGGCCTGTAGTAGCAACAAGAAGGATGTTTTGAAGATGACGTTCCGTCCGTTACATGATCGCGTCGTTGTTCGCCGCCTCGACAGTGAGGAAAAAACCAAGGGAGGCATCATCATTCCCGATACCGCCAAGGAAAAGCCGCAGGAAGGCGAAATCGTCGCCGTCGGGCCCGGCGCCCGTGACGAAACCGGCAAGCTGGTGCCTCTCGACGTCAAGGCCGGGGACCGGGTGCTGTTCGGCAAATGGTCCGGCACCGAAGTGAAGATTGATGGTCAGGAACTGCTGATCATGAAGGAATCCGATATTCTGGGCATCATCGGCTGAGGCCGCCCGGAACACCGTAACAATTTATCAGACAGCGAACTTTAAAACAGATTGGAGATATGTCCATGGCTGCCAAGGACGTAAAATTTTCAGTGGATGCCCGCGACAAACTGCTGCGCGGCGTCGATGTGCTTGCCAATGCCGTCAAGGTGACTCTCGGCCCCAAGGGCCGCAATGTCGTGATTGAGAAATCCTTCGGCGCTCCCCGCATCACCAAGGACGGCGTCACCGTCGCCAAGGAGATCGAGCTGGCGGACAAGTTTGAGAATATGGGCGCGCAGATGGTGCGCGAAGTTGCCTCGAAAACCAATGACCTCGCCGGCGACGGTACAACCACCGCCACACTGCTGGCCCAGTCCATCCTGCGCGAGGGCATCAAATCCGTCACCGCCGGCATGAACCCGATGGACCTGAAGCGCGGCATCGATCTCGCCGTGGACGCCGCCATCAAGGACATCGTGTCCAAGGCCAAGAAAGTGCACTCCTCGGAAGAAGTGGCGCAGGTCGGCACCGTGTCGGCCAACGGCGACACCTCCGTCGGCGAGATGATCGCCAACGCCATGCAGAAGGTGGGCAATGAGGGCGTCATCACCGTTGAGGAAGCCAAGAGCCTCGATACCGAGCTCGATGTGGTGGAAGGCATGCAGTTTGACCGCGGCTACCTGTCGCCGTATTTCGTGACCAACGCCGAAAAGATGATTGCCGACCTCGAGGAGCCGTTCATCCTCATCCATGAGAAGAAGCTCTCTTCCCTGCAGCCGATGCTGCCGATTCTCGAAGCCGTTGTTCAGGCAGGCAAGCCGCTGCTGATCATCGCCGAGGATGTGGAAGGCGAGGCTCTGGCGACGCTGGTGGTCAACCGTCTGCGCGGCGGCCTGAAGGTCGCGGCCGTCAAGGCTCCGGGCTTCGGTGATCGCCGCAAGGCCATGCTGGAAGACATCGCCATCGTCACTTCGGGGCAGGTGATTTCCGAAGATATCGGCATCAAGCTCGAAAACGTGACTCTGGACATGCTCGGCCGCGCCAAGCGCGTCAAGATCGACAAGGAAAACACCACGATCATCGACGGCTCCGGCGACAAGAAGGATATCGAGGGTCGTGTTGCCCAGATCAAGAACCAGATTGAAGAGACCACCTCCGATTATGACCGCGAGAAGCTGCAGGAGCGGCTGGCCAAGCTGGCCGGCGGCGTCGCGGTGATCCGCGTCGGCGGGGCGACGGAAATCGAGGTCAAGGAGAAGAAGGACCGCGTTGAAGACGCACTGAACGCCACCCGCGCCGCCGTTGAGGAAGGCGTGGTTCCGGGCGGCGGCGTGGCGCTGCTGCGGGCCAAGACGGCGGTTGCCGCCGTGAAGACGGATAACGAAGACATCGCCGCCGGCATCAATATCGTGCTCAAGGCGCTGGAATCCCCCATCCGCCAGATCGTCGACAACGCCGGCGCCGAAGGCTCCATCATTGTCGGCAAGGTTCTCGAGAATCCGTCGCAGTCCTACGGTTTTGACGCCCAGAAGGAAGAGTATGTCGATCTGTATGAGGCCGGCATTATCGACCCGGTGAAGGTGGTGCGTACCGCTCTTCTCGACGCCGCGTCCGTCGCCGGTCTGCTGGTGACGACCGAAGCCATGATCGTCGAGGCGCCCAAGAAGGAAGCCGCTCCGGCAATGCCCGGCGGCGGCATGGGCGGTATGGGCGGCATGGACTTCTAATCGGGCCCGCCGGAATACGCGTGACATGTTTGAAGCCCCGGGTCTCCTGCCCGGGGCTTTTTTCGTTGAATCGCATGTCTTCCGTCGCTGTCCTCTTTGAGGAACCGATCAATCCGGATGTTATTGTCCTCCGGATTGCTTTTGTTTTCCTTGACGACGGGGGAGGCGCGGATGTGTTCAAACCGCAGGAGTTCGGACGATTTTGTCGGAGCGTAAATTTCTGTGTTCGCCGCTGGATTTTCACCTTGGTTTCGCGTTATACTGTCGGGCAACGCTTCGTCACCGGCATTGCATCTGAACCACCTGGAGGTTTATCCATGGTCCTGCTGAAAAACCTGACCGCGCGCGCTGTTTCGCTTGGCGCTGCCTGTATTCTTGTTGTCGCCGGCGGTGTCGACCACCCGGGCGCGATGGCGCAACAAACCGGCCGGCCGTTGCAGATTCAGCCGGCCAATCCGCCGAAACCCGAAAAACCCGCCCGGGCCGAACCGCGTGAGCAGGCCGCAAAACCGACGCCGACTCCAAACACTCCCGACGGCGGCATGCCGCGGGAAAAAACCTTCCCCGAAAACGTCTCGTGGACTCTGGTCACCCTCAACAAAAGAGCGGTGTCGGGAGATCGCCCGACGATGATCCTCGACAAACAGATGCGCATGCGCGGTTTTGCCGGCTGCAACACCTATTCGGCGACCTCCTACCCCTTGCGCGGCCAGCGTATCGCCGTTGGTCCCATCGCGTTCACCCGCAAGAAATGCGACAACGCCCTGATGAACCTGGAGCGCTCCTATCTGGTGACCCTTCGCGGCGCCTACCAGTGGGACATCATCGGCCCACAGCTGCTGGTGCGCAGCGCCGATGGCGAACTGGTGTTTGAGCGCACGCTGTAACGGGCGGGCGTCTTCTATGAATCCTTCATCATCCGATACCGCGGCCATCCGGTTTATCAACGTCTCCAAGGTGTTTGCCGCCGGCGACAACGACAAGGCGTTCACTGCGCTGAAATCCGTCAGCCTGGATGTGCCGCGCGGCTCCATCCAGGGCGTCATCGGCCGTTCCGGCGCCGGGAAATCCACCTTGGTGCGGTTGGTCAACGGGCTGGAAAAGCCGACATCGGGACAGGTCATCGTCGACGGCGTCGATATCTCGGCCCTGCCGGAACGCCGGCTGCGGGTGATGCGCCGACCCATCGGCATGATTTTCCAGCTGTTCAACCTGTTGTCATCGCGCACGGTGTTTGACAATATTGCCTTTCCGCTGGAAATCTCCGGCGCGGCGAAATCCGCCATCCGCGCCCGCGTCAATGAACTGGCGGAACTGGTGGGCCTCACCGACAAAATCGATCGTTACCCGGCGGAACTCTCCGGCGGGCAGAAACAGCGCGTCGGCATCGCCCGGGCGCTGGCCAACAACCCGAAAATCCTGCTCTCGGATGAGGCAACCTCCGCCCTGGACCCGGAAACCACCCAGTCCATTCTGGAATTGCTGCTGCGCATCAACCGCGAACTCGGGCTGACGATTCTGCTCATCACCCACGAGATGGCGGTGATCCGCGCCATCGCTCAACAGGTGGCGGTGATTGACGGCGGCGAAATCGTCGAGCGCGGCAGCGCCTTCGATGTGTTCACCCGGCCGCGCCATCCTCTGACCCGGCTGTTCGTTTCACAGGAAACCGGGCAGGTTCTGCCCAGCTATTTTGCCGCCCATATGCGCGGTGAGCCGGTGGCGGGCGGTCAGGCGGTGGTGAAAATCGGCTTCCGCGGGCCCAACGCGACGACTCCGGTGCTGGCGCGCCTTGCCCGGGAACACGCCATCATGCCCAACATCATGTCGGGGACGGTGGATGAAGTGGGCGGCACGCCCTTCGGCACGCTGGTGATCGGCATATCCGGCGGTGAGGAACCGCTGCGGCGGACACTGACATTTCTTACGGACCTTGACCTTGACGCGGAGGTGCTCGGCTATGTCCCCTGACCAGCTCTCTCCCGATTTTCTGCAGTCTGTCCAGACTTTCCTCAACAACGTGGGAGCCATTCTCTACACCTATCGCGAACGCCTGTGGCTCGATACGTTGCGCACCATGTGGATGACCATCGCCTCGGCCTCGCTCGGCACGGCTCTGGGCATTCCCATAGGCGTGTTTCTCGCCACCACCAAGAAGAACGAGCTTTTCGCCTGCCCCTGGGCCAATGTGGTGGTGGGCTTTGTCGCCAACTATTTCCGCGCCATCCCCTTCATCATTCTGGCGGTGGCGATGATGCCCTTCACCCGCGCTCTGGTGGGCAGCGGCATTTCCATCACCGCTGCCATCGTGGTGCTGGCCATCGCCGCGACGCCGTTTATCGCCCGCCTGATTGAAACCGCCATCCGCGAAGTGGATCAGGGCCTGATCGAAGCCGCCCGCGCCTACGGCGCCTCGCCGCTGCAGATTGTTTTCAAGGTGCTGATTCCCGAGGCGCTTCCCAGTATCGTGCTCACCATCACCAACGCCACGGTGGCGCTCATCGGCTACACCGCCATGGTCGGCGCGCTCGGAGTCGGCGGCCTCGGGCAGTTGGCCATCAACCACGGCTATCAGCAGAACAAACCGATTCTCACCTGGACCATCGTCAACATGATTGTCGTCATTGTCGTCATTGTCCAGTATCTCGGAGAGCGACTCGCCCGCCGGGTCAACAAGCGGGTGCGCACCTGAGTCGCCGCAAGATTGTTCGGTAAAACGAACGAGCTGTTCTTGTCGTATTCAGAAAGTGGTGAATTTCAAGGCATTATTGCCTTGGTCGTGTGAATAAGCCGGATAATTCGTTTCTTATAAAGAATTATTCTTTTTTAAGAACATTTTTGTTGAAACGGAGAACGAACTCGTGCATAAGGAGCGGCATTGATGCGGAGGCACAGTGTTTGCCTTGCATCGCGAGTCTTTTATCAGCACCGGGAGAAACAGGAAGGTCCGTGAGGGCCGCGCCCGTCGGCGTTTCTCCGTTCAACAGAAGGAACGAACAGAATGTCATTGAAAACTTTTGCGCTGGCCGCTGCTCTGGCCGTCGGTTTTTCCGCTTCAGCCCATTCCGCCGACGTCAAGACGGTGCGTCTCGGCGTCGTTGCCGGCCCGGACCAGCAGGTGTGGGAATTTCTCGTGCCCAAGGCCGAGGCCAAGGGGTTGAAGCTCGATATCGTTGAATTCAGCGATTATCAGCCGGTCAATGAGGCTCTGAACGCCGGCGAGCTCGATGCCAACGCCTTCCAGCATCAGCCCTATCTCGATTCACAGATTGCCGCCAACGGCTACAAACTGGTGACCGTCGGCTTCACCTATGTGGCGCCCATCGGCTTCTTCTCTTCAAAATACAAGGCGTGGGCGGACCTCCCCCAAGGCGCCACCATCGCCATTCCCAATGACCCCACCAACGGCGGACGCGCCCTGCTGCTGCTGCAGTCGAACGGTGACATCAAGCTGAAGGACGGCGTCGGCCTGCTGCCGTCGGTGGCCGACATCACCGAGAACAAGAAGGAGTTCAAGTTCCTGGAAGTTGACGCCGCCACTACCGCCAGCGCTCTGGCCGATGTGGACGCCGCCGCCGTCAACAACAACTATGCCGCCGTCAACAAGCTGGACCTCGCCAAGGACGCCATCCTGCGCGAAAGCAAAGACAGCCCCTACGCCAACATCATCGTCGTGCAGGAGAAAGACAAGGACGCCGCGTGGGCCAAGGCGCTGGTCGAGCTCTATCAGACACCCGAAACCGCCGCGTTCATTGAAAAGAACTACGGCGGCTCCACCTTCCCCGCTTGGTGAGGCGTGGGAGGCCGGACGTTCTCCTTGTTCCGGTGATCATGTCCATCGGAACCCTAGCGAAAAGGCCGGGTGCCCCCCGGCCTTTTTTAGTGCACCTTATCCGCCATGTCGTCCAAAGCCCACCGTCATCCTGAGAAACCTCCCAAAAAAACAGCACGTTGTGAGAAAATGACAAAAAAATGAAGATGCTGTCCAAGGCTCTTCTTCCGATGCGCGTCACATCAACGGAGCGGGAGAAACGTCTTCTCCCGACAAGACGCAGCAAAGGAGACTCTTCATGTCAGACCAAACTCAAAAACCCGCCAATGACAACGGCGCCGAAAACATCACCGGGGTTAATCCCGCCGCCAACAAACCCGAACCTGCCCCAACAGCCAAGCGCTTCGGCTACGTATACACCGGTGTTGCCACCTGCGCGCTGCTGCTCGTTGCCGGTGCCACCTATATGTATACCCCCTACGCGCGGTTGCTGTATGACGACATTAACGTGTACCTGGGCGGCGAGAGCCATTACCAGCCGACCCCGGTGCCCGACGCTTACTATTGGGCTCGAATGACCCCGGTGCCCCGGCAACTGGGGTGGAGAACCAATGCCGCTCCGTCGGCCCGCTCGGCCCCGGCCATGTCTGCGCCGCAGCCTGCCGCGCGTCAATGGGAACGGATTGAGATGGCCGAACTCGCCCCGGCCCGGGAGACCGCCCGGGAAATGGCC
>JAISTL010000169.1 GCA_031272615.1 Methylobacteriaceae bacterium
TCATGAATAAACCTGGTTTCAGTTCACAAAAACCGGAACGACGCCGGCGGCGGCGCCCGGGGTATTCACGTGGTCCGCCCCGAAGGGCTTCAGGCGAAAAGGCCGGGGGTTCACGATGGAACTCTTGTTGTTACACGCCTTTTCAGTAGGCAACATCATTCCAGCGCAGTTCGTTTCTCAGCGCCGGGATGGTGGTGTTTCTATCGATGACGACGCACTCGATGCCAGTCTCTTCGGCGAAAATCCGCAGGTGTTCGACGCTCAGCGCCTGGCTCAGCACCGTGTGGTGGGAACCGCCGGCGAGAATCCACGCCTCGATGCCAGTGGCGAAATCGGGTTCGCACTGCCACACCGCCCGCGCCACCGGCAGTTTCGGCAGCGGCTGCGGCTGGCTGATGACGTTGACGGCGGCGATCAGCAGGCGAAAACGGTTGCCCATGTCCATGAGTGCGGCGTTGATCGCCGGTCCGGCGGGGGTGGAGAAAATGAGGCGCGCCGGGTCATCCTTGCCGCCGATGCCCAGCGGCTGGACATCCAGGGTCGGCTTGGCTTCCACCGCCAGCGACGGGCAGACCTCCAGCATGTGGGCGCCCAGAACGAGGTCGTTGTCGGGGGCGAAATTGTAGGTGTAGTCCTCCATGAACGACGTGCCTTTTTTGGCGTCGCCGGCCATGACCTTCATGATGCGCAACAGCGCCGCCGTTTTCCAGTCCCCCTCGCCGGCAAAGCCGTAACCGTCTTTCATCAGGCGCTGCACGCCGAGGCCGGGGAGTTGCTTCAGTCCTTTCAGGGTCTCGAAGTTGGTGATGAACGCCTTGAAGCCGCCGGCTTCGAGGAAGCGGCGCAGGCCGAGCTCGATGCGCGCCGCGTCAAGGACGTTCTGCCGCTTGTCGCCGCCCTTTTTCACGTGGTCGGTGAGGGTGTAAAGGGTTTCGTACTCGTCGACCAGCGCCGCCACATCAGCGTCGCTGACCGCGTCCACCACGTCCACCAGGTCATGGACGGCATAGGCGGACACGGAAAAGCCGAACTTCACCTGGGCTTCCACCTTGTCGCCCTCGGTCACCGCCACTTCGCGCATATTGTCGCCGAAACGGGCGACCTTGAGATGACGGCTCTCGTAAATCCCGGCGCAGACACGCATCCACTCGGAGACCCGCTTGTGGACCCGCTCCTCCTGCCAGTGGCCGACCACCACGGTGCAGGGTTTCCTCAACCGCGCCACCATGAAACCGAACTCGCGGCCGCCGTGGGCGGTCTGGTTGAGGTTCATGAAGTCCATATCCATGGTGGACCACGGAATTTCCGCGTTCATCTGGGTGTGCAGCTGCAGCAGCGGCTTGTCGAGCAGTTTCAGGCCAACGGACCACATCTTGGCCGGCGAGAAGGTGTGCAGCCAGGTGATGACGCCGAGGCATCCGTCGCGGTAGTTCGCCTCCCGGCAGACGGCGCCGATTTGCTCCGGCGTCGTGGCGACGGGCTTCAGCACGATGGGAAACGGGAAAATCTTCAGGCCGTTCAAGCCGGCGACCACCGCCTCGGCGTTGACGGCGACCTGCTTCAGCGCGTCCTCACCGTAAAGATGCTGGCTGCCGACCACAAACCAGATTTCCTTGTTGTCCGATGTCATTGGTTCAATCCTTGTACAAATGGTAGTATCACGTTCGGGGTGGCGCTCCCGCCGGTTCAACGGGCGGGAGAATAAAGGGGTTCCAGCGTCTCGCCCCACTGCTGGTAGCGCGTGTAGGCCTTGGCGTAGGCGGCGACGTTCGCGGGATTGGGGTGGAAGACGCGCTCCACCGCGCTCGCCATAGATTTCTGCGCTTCGGGAATGTCTTTGAACACCCCGGCGGCCACGGCGCCGAACATGGCCGCGCCCAACGCGCAGCACTGGTCGGAGGCCACCACCTCGATATCGGTGTTCATGACGTCGGCGCACACCTGCATCACCACCGGCGATTTGCGGGCAATGCCGCCCAAGGCCACCACCTTGGTGACGGGCACGCCCTGGTTGATGATGCAGTCGGCGATGGCGCGGGCGCCGAAGGCCGTGGCGACGATGAAGCCGCCGAACAGAGTCGGCGCGTCGGTGCCGAGGTTCATGTCGGCGATGACGCCCTTGAGGCGCTGGTTGGCGAAGGGCGTGCGCCGGCCGTTGAACCAGTCCATCACCAGCGGCACCTCCGCCGGGTCGAAATTCTCCATCCACGCCGCCGTCAGGCCGCCGATGAGCTTGTCCTCATACTCGCGGATATCCTGTTCCAGCGCGGGTTTCTGCTGCGCCAGCCTGTGGAGCGGCCAGGCCACCAGATTCTTGAACCAGGCGTACATATCGCCGAAGGCCGACTGCCCGGCTTCCAGGGTGATGTAGCCCGGCGTGGCGCTGCCGTCCACCTGCCCGCAGATGCCCTCGATGGCCTTGTCGCCGATTTGCTCGTAGGTGGCCATGAGGATGTCGCAGGTCGAGGTGCCGGCCACCTTGGCCATCACGCCGGGAACGGCGCCGGCGCCGACCGCGCCCATATGGCAGTCAAAGGCGCCGCCGGAGACCACGACGTTGTCGGGAATGCCGAGTCGCCTGGCCCATTCCGGCGTGATGACGCCGACGGGCACGTCCGCCGTGAAGGTGTCGGTGAACAGCGGGTGCTTCATGGTTTTGACCAGAACCGGGTCCAGGCGTTCCAGGAATTCCGCGGAGGGCAGGCCGCCCCAGGCCGGGTGCCACAGGCACTTGTGCCCGGCGGCGCAGCGGCCGCGCTTGATTTCGGCCGGTTTGACATGGCCGGTGAGGATGGCCGGAATCCAGTCGGCCAGTTCCACCCAGGAGACCGCCGCCGCCGCAACCGCGGCATCGGCGCGCGAGCAGTGCAGAATCTTTGCCCAGAACCATTCCGACGAATAGACGCCGCCGCTGTACAGGGTGTAATCGGTGCCGCTGCCGTCATGGCACAGGCGGTTGATTTCCTCGGCCTCGTCGATGGCGGTGTGGTCCTTCCACAACACGAACATGGCGTTGGGATTCTCGGTGAATTCCGGCAGCAGCGCCAGCACGCGCCCTTCGGAGTCGATGGGCGCCGGAGTGGAGCCGGTGGTGTCGACGCCGATGCCGACAATCTGCGCCCGCTCTTCAGCGGAGAGCTGCCCCACCGCCGCGGCCACCGCCGCCTCCATGGACTCCATGTAGTCCATGGGATGGTGGCGGAACTGGTTATGGGCGGCGACGGTGTATTTCCCTTTGGTCCAACGCGGATAGTAGGCCACCTCGGTGGTCAGTTCCCGACCGTCGGAACAGCGTACCGTTTGTGCGCGCACGGAGTCGGTGCCGAAATCCAGCCCGATGATGATTTTCTCTGACATTTTCTCCTCCTACAGTCTTTCATTGTCTATCCGGAAACGCGTCCGCCCGGATGTTCGACGTGTGATAAAAGCCGATTGTTACAAAACTTGTGCCGAACCCCTTGATTTTTATGGTTTATCGGCAAATCTGAAGCCCGAAGCCCTGCCGGACTCCGAAAACCGTCACAAAGTACAATCGAATTTTGCAGATGTATATGGTGTGTCCGGACGTTTTTGAAAAGAGCGCTTTTTAACGCCTTTCCGCCGATGAACGCCCACGCCGCCTCCCTCATTGCTCTCGTTGGTCGTTGTTGCCTGCGTACACGAGGATGAGTCAAAACTCCAGCATATTCGTAAAGAATAGCAGATCGCTCCATATATTCGGCGGTTTTGTCTATAGTGATTCGCGATTCCTTGCGGGCGGATGTCGGAACAAAAGCCACGCGCGGCGGATACCGCACTGAAAACACGTGTTGAATCCCCGTTTTCGCACCCGCGGCGTCGACATTCGACTGGAATTCCTTTTCCGGGTCAGCAGATGCACGCACTG
>JAISTL010000263.1 GCA_031272615.1 Methylobacteriaceae bacterium
CCGTATTCGTCACGGACAGCGATGCCGTACCACTTTTCGCTTCTCCCGTCCCGGAACCGCCGCGTCATCGTGTACCGCAGCACGTTCACCCGGGTTCCGTCCGGAAGATAGGACGTCGCTGCCGG
Source organism: Methylobacteriaceae bacterium (assembly GCA_031272615.1). Taxonomy (GTDB): domain Bacteria; phylum Pseudomonadota; class Alphaproteobacteria; order Rhizobiales; family Beijerinckiaceae; genus Hohaiivirga. Next base: position 126 of record JAISTL010000263.1, read on the forward strand.
ATATTCCTCGACGGACTGGCGCTCAACGATCTCACCCGGGCAGTTACCCGGAACGTAACAGGCGCGCGCCGAGCCGGAAAACACGGCAAGCGCAAGGAGAAACACCAGCGCGACAAATGCCGCGGGCTGTTTATACGTTCTGAAACCCGTCTCAATCATTCCCATCTCCGCCTCCCGGTCGAGCTATCGGAATACCCCGGACACAACAGTTTCCGGCGCTTTGACTCCTGAGACGCATCAGGAGCGGATTTCCTTGGCGGACTGTTGAATAAATTTGCGGGAAAGCGGCGCGCCGCCGGCCGCGCCTGTTCTCAGAGCGCCGCCGGCGGAATGCCGGTGTCGATGACCTGCCGGTCGCGTTGCGCCCGGGTGCGGCGGCGGATGAAGCCGAAGACCAGCAGCACCGGCAGCAGGGCCAGCTCGAAGTCATACAGCAGGTAGAGGAAGGCGAACAGGTCCGGCAGGCCGTTGCCGCGGCGTATGGCTCCGGCAAGCAGATGACCGGAGGACACGGCAAAGGTCACGGCGGCGGAAAGGACGACAATCCAGTAGAACGTGACCAGCCAGTCTTCATAGTTCCGCCGCAACGCGTAACGCACGAGAATGACAACCAACAGGCTGAAAATGAAGGCCGAATATCCGTTACCCAACGAAAACCCCGACGCCTCCCGCGCCGAACTCCAGGCGCTGGTCAAAAACCCCACCGTCGGCAGGAAAACCAGCGCCGGCCACAGCGCCGAGGGCTGGTACAGGCGGAAGAACAGCTTGATCGGAGCCGGGGCGGCAAGGAGAATGGCGGCCATGATCAGCACAAGTGAGATATAATCCCATGACGTCAGCAGCCGGCGCATGGCAGCCCGGATGTGGTCCGGCGACGCCGGCTCGCTGATGAACCCGTCCAGGTTCTCCTCCGGGACGAAGACGCGGCGCGCATCGCCGCGCCGGGCGAAGGTCATCTCACCCGCCGGTTCGCCGACCACCGGAACCTCGGGCTCCGCAGCGCGCGGAGCGCGCACTGTCGCCAGAATCCGCGCCAGCTCCCCGGCGTCGGGCTTCAACACCAGGTCGTCGTCCGGCGAGTAGAACCAGCACGACAGGTAATCCGCCCCGCAGTCGCCGAGGATATACGGTTCGTTTCGTTCCACCGACATGGAACTGCTCTCCACCATGGACCTTGTTCTATTTATAAAATATTCGCTGAGTCGCGCCGACGCGGGGAAGGTCTCGGAAATGGTGCGGCCGTGTTCGTCACGGACAGCGATGCCATAACGCTTGTCCGTTCCTCCGTTCCGGAACCGCCGGGTCAGCGTGTATCGCAGCACGTTCACCTTGGTTCCGTCCGGAAGATAGGACGTCGCCGCCGGATATTCCTCGACGGACTGGCGCTCAACGGTGTTGGCGTAGACCTCGTCGGGGCCCGGACAAAAATCAATGGCCATACAGGCGTGCGCCGAGCCGGGAAACGCCGCAAGCACCAGGAAAAACACCAGCGCGACAAATGCCGCGGGCTGTTTATACGTTTTGAAACCCGTCTCAATCATTCCCATCTCCGCCTCCCGGTCGAGCCATTGGAATACCCCGGTCACAACAGTTGCCGGGTCTTTGACTCCTGAGACGCATCAGGAGCGGATTTCCTTGGTGGACTGTTGAAAAAATCTATGGAACAGCGGCGCGCCCGCCGACGAACCCGCCGGCAAAGCCTTACCGATCAACGAGATTCAGCAGGTCCCGCGCCAGGCTGTCGCCCTGCTCCGCCGCCTTGCTCAGCCAGTAGAACCCCTGTTCCTCATCCTTGGCGACGCCCTCGCCTGAATAGCAGGCCACCGCCAGATTGTACTGGGCGGTGGCCAGGCCCTGCTCCGCCGCCCGGCGGAACCACACCGCCGCCCGGGCGTAATCACGCTTCAGCCCCAAACCCTTGGCGTACATGATGCCGAGGCGATCCTGCGCCTCGGGGTTGTTCTGCTCCGCCGCCCTGCGCAGCCACGTCACGGCCTTGTTGAAATCCTGCCGCACCGGCCCGTCTTCCAGATACATGAGGCCGAGCTTGAACTGCGAGGCCGCGTCGCCGGCCGTCGCCTGCTGCTGCAGAGCGTAGAAGGCCTGCTCCTCTTCGGAGGAAACGGTCGTATCCTTCAGGTCCTGCCCGTAGCGCAACCGCAATCGGGCAGTGTCGGCGTCCATGCGTTCGGCCGCCTTGCCCAGCCAGTAGTCCGACTGCGCCTTGTCCCGCGGCACGCCCCGGCCTTCGGCATACATCAGGCTGAGGGCGATTTGAGCCTGGAGCACGCCCCGTTCCGCCGCCTTGAGAAACCACTCCGCCGCCTGCCTGTCATCCCGCGGCACCCCTTTGCCCTCGGCGTAACGTTGGGCCAGATAGGTCTGGGCTTCGGCATTGCCCTGCTCGGCGGCCTTGCGATACCAGAACACCGCCTGCGCGTCATCGCGGGGAATGCCGCGGCCTTCGGCATACATGACTCCGAGATTGCGCTGCGCCAGGGCGACATTGCGCTCGGCGGCGCTGCTGAACCAGTTGAACGCCTGCTCGTCGCTTTGCGGAACATCCAGGCCCTGCTGATAAATCACACCGAGATTGTACTGCGCCTCGACGCTGCCCTGGTCGGCGGCCCGGCGGAACCAGAACGCCGCCTGCCCGTTATCCCGCGGCACGCCGCGCCCGCGGGTGTATCTCAGCCCGAGGTCCAACTGCGCGGTCAATTCCCCTTGCTCCGCCCTGGTTTCCAGAGCCGCGATCTCGGGAGAGAGGGAACGTTTGATGCTGTTCCCCATGGCATCACCTTTCTGGTCTCAAGGGCGAACCCCGGCGCGGCGAGCCCATTCCCCAAACCTGCCGGAATGCCTTGAACCATTTGGCTTTCCGGGGCCACGAGCCTTGACCGTCAGCCGGAACAGCCGCTCCGTCCTCAGTGCATGAGCCATAACACATGAAACAATAATAATCGGTTTCAATTGTATAAAAAAATCAAGCGGCAAGTGAAAAACCGACACTTCCCACCGGATGCCGCCGGATTTTCGTGTTTGACTTCGCGCGTCACAGCAGCGCCCCGGGGTACAGGTGACAGACCGGGTCACAGACCAGGTCACAGACCGGGTGACAGACCAAGTCACAGACCAGGTCACAGACCAGGTCACAGACCAACTGACAGACCAAGTCACAGACCAAGTCACAGAGCAGGTCACGGGACAGGTCGCGGACGTCGGCCGGGTTTCAACCCGTCGTTGCCCTGTGTCCCGATGAGTCCGCCTCAGTCCCCGGCCACTTGAATCTCCACGTATCGGCTGTCGAAATGCTGCGTATCCCTCAGCATGTTGGACAGGATGACGGGCCCGTCGCCGACAGACGGGAAGTTCTCCCGGATCAGCTTCGGGAAATCCATCTTCGGCGTCAGTTCAGTCTGCAGACACGAGAACGTTCCCTTCGGGATGCGAAGGACCGACTGCTCACAAACCTCGGGCTGCAGAACCTGGACAAAAAAGGAGTAGGTCGCCGGCGTCCGTCCGGGATGCACCAGCATCCCCGCCGGGAAAATGGGGAGCAGGCCCATCTCCTTGGTTTTCCAGAACAGCGCCATGATTTCCCTCTCCCGTCTGGCGGGTTCCTCCCATTCTCCATGGAACGGCGCCACCACAAAGAACCGCTCGCCGATTTCCCGGGTAAAAACCCCTTCCTGCTCGTTGCACCAGCGGTTCTGTTCCAGATTCATCAGGTCGAATTCCGTCACCGCAAGCTTTTCCTTCATGGATGCGAGTTTGTCTTCTATCGCTTTTTTCCCATCCTTCAGCACCCGCCGCTGATCCAGGTTCCCGTCCTTGTTGATGTAGTTTTTCAGCGTATTCAACGGCAGCCCCACCTCGATGAAGAAAAGGATTGTATCCAGGGTCGCGATTTGCTCCAACCGGAAATACCGGTATTTTGTCTTGGAGTCGATCCACGCCGGCTTCAGAAGGTTCAGCTTCTCGTAATAGCGCAGCGAGTTGAGATTCACGTTGCGCAGTCCGGCAAATTCCCCGCTGGTCATAAAATCTTTCGGCATATCGGTGACGGCTCCTTCCGCCTGTTCGATGAAACCGGGCATTCGGCACATTCCCGCCCGCTCGTATTGCTGGAATTTTGATCCGAATTCCCCTTGACCCTATTATTATAATAGACCTTATAACCGTTGCAAAGCCGATTTCAACATCATTCACTTGAACCTGTAGGCAGGAGGAATTTATTATGACAATTCAAGTTGGTATCCCCGAAGCGGCGTGGGTTTTTCTTTCCGACATGGTCGACAATGTCGTCGCCATGAACGATTCCTGCAAGGAAGTCGTTATCCTGGCTCACAAGGACGGGCTGTACAACGGTCAAAACCTGGTTGACGAAGAGGCCGTCGCCTGGGTGTCCACCGCGTTCGCCTCCCGCGGCCACCATGTTTCCATCCTGTGGGTCGATGAGCCCCAGAGGGTACACGAGTGGCGTTATCCCCCCGTGGTCAGGAAAGCCGTCGAGGGCTGCGACCTGCTGATCAACACCTCGTGGCAGATGCCCGTGGAAGAGATCGCCGATTTCCGCCAGCACGCCGAGGAGTCCCACAAAAACGACCCGTACCGCATGAGCGCGGAAGGCAGGAAGCATTTCCCGCATCATCCGGACAGGCAGCCGAAAGACTGCACCGATTACGACTCCGGCACCTGGTTCGTCCGGTTGTTCCCGGTCACCGCCGCCTTGATGATGACGGAATGGGCCCAAACTCCCTCCGAGCTGGTCTACATGGTCCGCCACATCTCCTCCGAGCCGTTCATGGCGCTGAACGAGCCCACCCTGTTCACCATGACCGACCCCAACGGCACGATTCTGACCGGATACACCATCAATCCCACCAAGCGCGAAGGCATTCCCGGCATGCCCTATGACTCATGGCGCAAGGACTCCTCCCACTATCTGCCGGTGCCCGAGTGGGTCCATCCTCCCATCAACTGCACGCATGTCAACGGCGAGCTGTATTTCGACTGCATGCTGCCGTGGTGGAGCATGTATATCGGCATCGAGCCCTACTGGGAAGAACCCATCCACGTCACGGTCGAGGACTCCCGGATGGTCGCCATCACGGGCGGTCTGGAGGCCAGAAAGCTGTACGCTTTCCTGAAGGAGATGGAGACGAAGGTCGGCGACAAGATCTGGCTGTTCGACACCTTCCACTTCGGCATCCATCCCAACGCCCATGTCACCAGGTACGAGTGTCCGCACGACATCTACCGCCGCACCATCGAGCATTCCGATTGCTGCAACGTTCACTGGCACATCGGCTCCGCCGGCGGCCGCCCGGGATACAACTTCTATCCTCACATCACCGGCGATCTCCGTCACTGCACCCTCAAGGTCGGCGACAAGATGGTGTATGACAACGGTTGGCTGTGCTGCCAGGATGACCCCCGCCTCGCCGAAATCATGAAAAAATATCCCGGCCGTCCCGGTATCCCGGTGAACCCCAACACGCTGACGGAGATGAAGCGGTAAAGCGCCTCTTCCGCCCTGTCCGGCAAAACCCGGATTTTCAACGAACGCAACGGCGCATGCGGCCCTTTCGCGGCCGTGTGCCCGTCTGCGGTATGCCGAAATTTCTGATGATATAAGGAGAGATTCCCATGAGTAGAACAATTGCTTATGTCGGCCGCGGCAACGGCGGTATCGACGTTTTCGAGATCGGCGAGGGCAGCAAAACCATCACCCCGTTGAACAACGGCAGCGTCGGGACTCCCGGTTACGCCGGTTTTCTGGCGTATGCCAAGGGCACAAGAACCCTTTATGCCGTTGACGAGCGCAAGGATGCCGGCCGCAATGCGCCGAACCCCACTACCGTCATGGCGTTCAGAGTCGACCCGGAGACCGCGGCTCTGACCTTCCTCAACAAACAGCCCACCATCGGCTGTTCCTGCGCGTCCGTCTGCGTCGGTCCTGACGAAAAATATGTGTTCACCGCCAACCACGGCAAGTTCGATTTTGTCATCAAGGCGGTGGAAACGACCGACGGCAAGTGGACCAACCGGTTCGTCTATGATGACTCCACGGTTGTCCAGTATCCGGTGGCCGAAGACGGCTCGTTGGAGCCCGCGTGTGACTGCTTCGTCCTGACCGGCCACGGCCTGGACCCCAACAGCTCGCCTCAGGCGGGCGGCCACTCTCAGGCGAGTGCTCACGCCCACATCGCCATCGTCGACCCCTCCGGCAAGTTCCTGCTGGTGTGCGAGAAGGCGAGCGAGAAGGTCTATGTCTTCCGTTTGGGCAGCGACCGGCTGGTTCCGGTATCCATCTATCAGGCGCCTCTGGGCACCGGCCCGCGTCACTGCGCATTCGACCGGAACGGTCATATGTTCATGACCTCGGAATTTTCCTCCGAGATCTGGGGCTTCGATTTCAATGACGAAAGCGGCATCCTGACGTTCAACAACAAGCAATCGACCATCGCCCCCGGCTTCACCGGGCGCAATGAACTGGCGACCCTGCAGATTACTCCCGACGGGAAGATGGTTTTCGTCAACAACCGCGGCGAGGACACCATCGCCGGTTTCGGCATCGCCGCCGACGGCTCCCTGACCAAACTGTCCGCCACTCCCGTCGGCAAGTGTCCCGCCGACCCGAAGGACGCCGTTCGCGACCTTCAGCTCATGCCCGACGGCAAAGTGCTGCTGGTTCCCGTTCGTCCCGACGATGTCCTGCGCGCCTACGCGATCGGCGAAGACGGCACCTTGACCCCCATCACGGAGGCCCCGGTCTCCGACCCGGTCAACATATGCCTGGTGGAACTGTGAAACTGCCGCAGCGGCCGGGCGTGACGGACCGGGTCCTGTTCGAGTGCATCCAGGACTTTCTGGTATCCCATGTCATCACGGTGGCGGGTACTCTGAAGGCGGGCGGCTTCACCACGGCAGGCGCGTTTTACCGGGAAGTGCTCCTTGCCTGGTGCGTCAACCTCGTGGTGGCCTGGCTCATTCCGGAAAGCCGCCTGGCCGGGTGGCTCTGCCGGCAAATCGGCGTGCAGGAGACGCCCGCTCCCCGATTCCTGCTGACGTTGGCGGTCATCGTCCTTATCAACGTCACCTGCATCCTCGCCTGCGTCCTGCTCTGGAAAGTCGGACCGACGCCCCTCTACCCCGTCATGTTCGGGAGGCTGTTTCCGACCCTGCTGCTCGCGGGCTATATCGGCGGATGCCTGCTGTTTCCCGTCACGGCGTGGTTGGTGAAACGCATTCTGAAGGAGACCGCCTGACGGTGTTTCAAGGACGCGCTTCGCCCGGATATCAACAACAGCCGGCCTGAAAGAGACCGGCTGTGAAACCTCCCCGATGCGGCGCGCCCGCCCCGCTCAATGCCGGAAGTGGCGGTATCCGGTGAACACCATGGCGATGTTGTGGGCGTCGGCGGCGGCGATGACCTCCTGGTCGCGCATGGAGCC
>JAISTL010000311.1 GCA_031272615.1 Methylobacteriaceae bacterium
CCCGGCCTTTTCCGCGTGAAGCCCTCAGGGGCGGACCACCTGAATGCTCCGGGCGCCGCCGCCGGCGTCGTTCCGGATTTTGTGAACTGAAACCAGGTTTATTCATGAAGAGGAGAACCACATGAAACATTCCCTGAAAACCCTGCTTCTGGCCGGCGCCATGGTCGCTATGGCCCTTCCTGCCTTTGCCCAGGACAAACTCGGCTTCCTTGTCAAGCAGCCCGAGGAGCCCTGGTTCCAGACGGAATGGACCTTCGCCGAAAAGGCCGGCAAGGACCTCGGCGTCGAGATCATCAAGATCGGCGTGCCCGATGGTGAAAAGACCCTCGCCGCCATCGATACGCTGGCTGCCGCCGGCGCCAAGGGCTTCGTCATCTGCACGCCGGATACGAAACTCGGCCCCGCCATCGTCCGCGCCGCCAAGGCCCATGACCTCAAGGTGGTGACCGTCGACGACCAGTTCGTCGATGCCAACGGCAAGCCGCTGGAAGATGTTCCTCTCGTCATGATGGCCGCCAAGGAAATCGGCGAGCGTCAGGGCCATGAGCTGTGGAAGGAGATGCAGAAGCGCGGTTGGAAGGTCGAGGACACCGCCGTGATGGCCATCACCGCCGAAGAGCTCGAAACAGCCCGCCTGCGCACCTCCGGCTCCATCGAGGCCCTGGAATCCGAAGGCTTCCCGAAAGACAAGATCTACAAGACCCCGACCAAGTCCAATGACATTCCCGGCGCTCTCGATGCGGGCAACTCCCTGCTCGTCCAGCATCCGGAAGTCAAGAACTGGCTCATCGTCGGCATGAACGACAATACGGTGCTCGGCGGCGTGCGCGCCACGGAGAGCATCGGCATCGCTCCTGAGAACGTCATCGGCATCGGCATCAACGGCGTCGACGCGGTCAACGAGCTGTCCAAGGCCAAGCCCACCGGCTTCCTCGGCTCCCTGCTGCCGAGCCCGGACGTGCACGGCTACTCCACCACCAAGATGCTCTATGAGTGGGTGAAAGACGGCAAAGAGCCGCCGAAGTTCACCGCCGTGACCGACGTTGTGCTGATCACCCGCGACAACTTCAAGGAAGAGCTGGCGAAGAAGGGCCTGTAAGCCTTTTTTCCCCTCGTTTCGTCCGTATTTTGAAAACGGGGAGCGCGCCGTATCGGGGCGCTCCCTCCACCCGAGTAAACGGGCAGAGGTACAAGCCCGGAGAACACCAAAATGGCTGAAGCAAAACAACCTTATCTCGAGTTCCGCAATATCGGCAAACGGTTCGCCGGCGTCACGGCGCTCCGGGACATTTCCTTCGGCTGCGCCGAAGGCGAAATTCACGCCCTGATGGGGGAAAACGGCGCCGGAAAATCGACGCTGCTGAAAATTCTCGCCGGCAACTACGAACCGACCACCGGCGAACTGTATATCGCCGGCGAGCCCAAGAAATTCCTCTCATCCGTTGACGCCCTCGAAGCCGGCGTCGCCATCATCTACCAGGAGCTGCATCTCCTGACCGAGGCGTCCATCGCCGAGAACATCTATCTCGGCCAGCTGCCGCGCCACGCCGGGTTCATTGACTGGCATACCCTCTACCGGAACACCCGGACCCAGCTGAAAAACCTCGAACTCGACATCGACCCCAAAACGCAGTTGAAATATCTTCCCATCGGCCAGCGGCAGATGATCGAAATCGCCAAGGCGCTCACCCGCAACGCCAAGATCATCGCCTTCGATGAGCCCACCAGCTCGCTCTCGGCCCGTGAAATCAAGCGCCTGTTCGAGGTCATCAAGGAGCTGAAGGCGGCGGGCAAGGTCATCATCTATGTGTCGCACCGCATGGAGGAGATTTTCCAGATTGCCGACAAAATCACGGTGTTCAAGGACGGCCAGTTCGTCCGCACCTTCGAGGACGTCGCGTCGGTCACCCAGAACGATCTGGTGAAAGCCATGGTCGGCCGCAATGTCGGCGACGTCTACGGGTATTTCCCCCGGCCCATCGCCCAGCCGCGCCTCGAGGTGCAGGGTCTGCTCGCTCCGGGCGTCAAGAAGCCCGCGGATCTCACGGCCCGCGCCGGTGAAATCGTCGGCCTGTTCGGCCTGGTCGGCGCCGGGCGCACCGAACTGCTGAAAGGCATTTTCGGCGGCACCAGGCCGACCCGGGGGACGGTCCGTATCGACGGCGAAGTGATGGAAATAAAATCCCCGATTGACTCCATCGCCCACGGCCTGGTGTTCTGCCCCGAAGACCGCAAGGCGGAGGGCATCATCAGCATCCACTCGGTGCGCGACAATCTCAACATCTCGGCCCGGCGCAACACCCTGCGGCTCGGCACCTTCATCGACCACGAGTGGGAGAAGACCAACGCCCGCAAGGGCATCAAGGACCTCAACATCAAAACGCCCACGGACCTGCAGCTGTTGCTGAACCTCTCCGGCGGCAACCAGCAGAAGGTGATTCTTGCCCGCTGGCTCTCCGAGGACATCAAGGTCATTCTGCTGGATGAACCGACCCGCGGCATCGATGTCGGCGCCAAGAAAGAGATTTACAACGTCATTTACTCCATTGCCGCCGAGGGCAAGGCGGTGGTGGTGGTCTCCAGCGATCTGCCGGAAATCCTGGGTATTTCCGACCGTATTGTCGTCATGCGCGACGGCGCCATTGTCGGGGAACTCACCCACGACGAGGCCACCGAGGAAAAGGCCCTGAGCCTGGCGATGGTCAACACCGAGGCGAAGGTCGCCTGACGCTCGAGCGAAAAGTCATTCACCCGGTGGTTGCTTTGAAGCGAATCCCGGAACCCGAAGTGGAACAAGGAAGTACAACAATGTCCGAATCAGCGAACTCCTCCCCGCAGCCGTTGGACCAGGCGCCTGAAGCCGCCGGGAAAAGCTCTTTCAATTTTGCCAAATTCTGGGACGATTTCGGCATGACCCTGCTGTTCGTCGTTCTGTTCGCCGCCTGCGCCCTCTCCATCAACAACTTCCTGAGCTGGGCCAACATGAAGGGCCTGGGGCAGGCGGTGTTCGTCACCGGCATGGTGTCCTGCGGCATGGTGTTCTGCCTGGCCTGCGGCGACCTTGACCTCTCGGTGGGCGCCGTGGTGGCGTGCGCCGGAGTCATCACCGCCTGGCTGATGCGGGAGGCCGCCACCTCCTGGGGGATGGATCAAACCTCCAGCATGATCGTCGGCATGCTCGGCGGCGTGTTGACAGGGGTGTTTTTCGGCACCATCAACGGCTTGTGTATCGCCGTTCTCAAGAACAACGCCCTGATTGTCACCCTGGCGGTGATGTGGATGGCGCGGGGCACCGGCTACATCATGTGTGACAACGGCAAGCCCATCGGCATCGCCAATGACCTGTTTCTGGATTTCGGTTATTCCAGCATCGGGCCGATCCCGACGCCCATCGTGCTCACCGCCATCTGCTTCGTGGTGTTCGGCATCATTCTGCACCAGACCTCCTTCGGCCGCAATACGCTGGCCATGGGCGGCAACGAGGAGGCGGCGCGGCTCGCCGGCGTCAACGTCACCCGCACCAAAATCCTGATTTTCACCATGACCGGCGCCATCGCCGCCTTTGCCGGCGTCGTTCTCACCGCCAAACTCACCAGCGGCCAGCCCATGAACGGCATGGGTCTGGAACTCAACGCCATTTCGGCCTGCGTGCTCGGCGGCGTTTCGCTGAAGGGCGGCATCGGCCGTATGCCGACGGTGTTGGCCGGCGTGCTGATTCTCGGCACGGTGGACAACGCCATGAATCTGATGAACATCGACTCTTTCCACCAGCACGTGGTGCGCGGCGCCATCCTGCTGCTGGCCATCAATCTTGACCAGTACAAGCAGAAGCTGCGTTTCTCCTCCACATGAGGCGCCATTTGCGCGGTTGAAATAGTAAACTGTCCTGATATGATGACGTCGCCCGGAGGTTCCCGGGCGCCGTCTTTTGTTCGTGTTGCGGCTGAACCCCGCCCGGCCGGAACCGCTGAAAGAAGGCTTGTTCCAAAGCGAATTTTTCCTGCATCAATGGAGTGTTGCCCATGAAAGTGCTGGTCACCGGCGGCTGCGGTTACATCGGAAGCCATACCTGTGTTCAACTGCTCAACGCCGGCCATGAGGTTGTCATCGTCGACAACCTGTTCAACAGCAAGCCGTCGGTGCTGAAACGCATCGCCGCCCTGACGCCCGAGCCGCCCAGGTTCTACAAGGGCGACATCCGGGACCGCGAGCTGCTGGACGCCGTTTTCCGTGCCGAGAAAATCGACTCCGTCATCCATTTCGCCGGGCTGAAGGCGGTGGGGGAATCGGTGCGCATTCCGCTGACCTATTATGACAACAATGTCTACGGCACCATCCAGCTGCTGCACGCCATGCGTGAAGCCGGGGTGCACCGCCTGGTGTTCAGCTCCTCCGCCACCGTTTACGGCGAGCTGGCGCCGGTCCCCTACAAGGAGGAATACCCGGTTTCCCGCGCCTCCAGCCCCTACGGCCAGACGAAAATCGCCATCGAGTATATCCTGAAAGACCTGGCGGCGGCGGAACCCGACTGGTCGATCATTCTGCTGCGCTATTTCAACCCGGTCGGCGCCCATCCGTCGGGCACCATGGGCGAGGACCCGCAGGGTATTCCCAACAATCTGATGCCCTATATCGCCCAGGTCGCGGTGGGGCGGCTGCCGGAAATGCTGATTTACGGCAACGACTACCCCACCAAGGACGGCACCGGCGTGCGGGATTTCATCCATGTGATGGACCTCGCCGACGGCCATGTTCTGGCGCTGGAATGGGGCGCCGGAAACAGCGGCTGCCGGGCCTTCAACCTCGGCGCCGGCAAGGGCTATTCGGTGATGGACCTGTTGCACTCCTTCAGTAAGGCCCTGGGGCGGGAACTGCCCTATCGCTTTGTCGGTCGCCGCGCCGGGGACCTTGCGGCCTTCTGGGCCGACGCGTCGCTGGCCAGAGAGGTGCTCGGCTTTGAAACCAGGCGCGGCATCGATGAAATGACCGCCGACGTCTGGCGTTGGCAATCCGTCAATCCTAACGGCTATCCGGACGAATGACCCGGGCCGGTTTTCGGAGTGTTGACTCATGAGTGCATCCGCTTTTCAGGCTTCCGACCATCCGCACCGCCGCTTCAACCCGTTGAAGGGGGAATGGGTGCTGGTGTCGCCGCACCGCGCCAAGCGGCCGTGGCAGGGGGCGCAGGACGCGCCGGACAGGAGCGTCAAGCCCTCCCATGACCCGTCGTGTTATCTCTGCGCCGGCAACACCCGGGTGACGGGTGAGAAAAACCCCGATTACACCGGGGTTTATGTGTTCACCAACGATTATCCGGCGCTGATGCCCGACACTCCCGACGCCCCGGCCTCCGCCGCCGAGGGGCTGTTGTGCATGGAGAGCGCCCGCGGCACCAGCCGGGTCATCTGCTTCTCGCCGGACCACGGCAAATCCCTGCCGCAGCTTCCGGTGGAGGCCATCACCGAGGTCATCCGCACCTGGGGCGCGGAATCGGCGGAGTTGGGAAAACGCTTCCGCTGGGTGCAGGTGTTCGAGAACAAGGGGGCGGTCATGGGCTGCTCCAACCCCCATCCGCACGGGCAAATCTGGGCGACCAGCTTCATCCCGACGGAAATCGCCAAGGAGGCCGCCTGCCAGAAGCGCTGGTACGAAGCCCACGGGACGCCGCTGCTGCTGGACTATGTTGAAACCGAGCGCGCCGCCGGCGAGCGGGTGGTGACGGAGAGCGAGCTCTTCCTCGCCGTTGTGCCGTTCTGGGCGGCGTGGCCCTTTGAAACCCTGCTGCTGCCGAAGTTCCCCGTTCGCCGCCTGCCGGACCTCACCCCGGTTCAGCAGCGCGATCTGGCGGACATCCTCAAGCGCCTGACCACCCGGTATGACAACCTGTTCCAGATTTCCTTCCCCTATTCCATGGGTTGGCACGGCGCGCCCTTTGACGGCTCCGGGGCGCCGGAATGGCAGCTGCACGCGCACTTTTATCCGCCGCTGCTGCGCTCGGCGTCGGTGCGCAAGTTCATGGTCGGCTTCGAGATGATGGCCGAACCGCAGCGCGATCTCACCCCCGAGCAGGCCGCAGAGCGCCTGCGCGGTTTGAGCGAAACCCATTACACCCTTTCCGACGGGAGCTGACCGAACATGGTGGACAACACGCAACTCCTGCGCCGCGTGGCGGCGTCGTTTCAGGCGCATTTCAACTGCCTTCCGGCTTTGGTCGCCCAGGCCCCGGCCCGGGTCAACCTCATCGGCGAACACACCGACTACAATGACGGCTTCGTGTTTCCCTGCGCCATCGACTATCAGACCATCGTCTGCCTGCGGCCGCGCGCCGACAACATCACCCGCGTCGTCGCCGCCGATTTGAACGACGACACCGATGAATTCCAGATTTCCGCCGATATTGCCCACCACGGCGCCAAGCAGTGGGCGAATTACGTGCGCGGCGTCGTGCAGTATCTCTACGCCGGTTACAAGGGGGCGCGGTTCCCCGGCGTCGACATGTGCATCGGCGGCAACGTGCCCCAGGGCGCCGGCCTCAGTTCGTCGGCGTCGCTGGAAGTCGCCATTGCCACGGCGCTGACGGCGGCCTTTCATCTGCCCTTCAGCCCCACCAAGCTGGCGCTGCTCTCCCAGCAGGCGGAAAACCTGTTTGTCGGCTGCAACAGCGGCATCATGGACCAGCTGATTTCCGCCGTCGGCGAGGAGGGGTCGGCGCTGCTCATCGATTGCCGGTCGCTGGCCACCCGCGCCGTGCCCATCCCCGATGACCTGGAGGTGCTGATCGTCAATTCCAACGTCAAGCGCGGGCTGGTGGACAGCGCCTATAACGACCGGCGCCGCCAGTGCGAGGAGGCGGCGCGGTTTTTCGGCGTTCCGGCGCTGCGCGACGTGACGCTGCCCATGCTGGAGAGTGCCGAGGGCAAGCTGGACGCGCTGCTTTACCGGCGCGCCCGCCACATCGTCACCGAAAACCGGCGCACCCTGGACATGGCCGAGGCGCTCAAGGCAAGGGATCTCGCCCGTATCGGCGAGTTGATGGCCCAGTCCCACCGCTCCATGCAGTTCGATTTTGAAATCACCCATCCGGCGGTGGATTACCTGGTGGAAATCATCGCCGGGGTGCTGGACGGCAAAGGCGGCGCGCGCATGACCGGCGGCGGCTTCGGCGGCTGCGTCGTCACGTTGGCGCCGACGGTGGGCGTCGGGAAGGCGCGTCGTGTCGTCGAGGAAAAATACGCGGCGAAAACCGGGCTTTCGCCCTCCATCTATCAGTGCCGCCCGCAGCAGGGCGCGGGGATAATTCTGCGCTGACGGGCAAAAGGAGTGACAACATGCTGGAATCCCTGAAGAAACAAGTGTTTGAAGCCAATCTCTCCCTGCCGAAACTGCGCTTGGTGACCCTCACCTGGGGTAATGTCTCCGGCGTTGACCGGGAGAAGAACGTTTTTGTCATCAAGCCGTCGGGCGTCGATTACGACAAGATGAGCCTCGAAGACATGGTGGTGGTCGATCTCGACAGCGGCGAGGTGGTGGAAGGGCGCTGCCGCCCTTCGTCGGACACGCCGACCCACCGGGCGCTGTACAAGGCCTTTCCGGAGATCGGCGCCGTTGTTCACACCCACTCGCGCCACGCCGCCATCTGGGCGCAGACCGGTATGGACATCCCGGCGCTCGGCACCACCCACGCCGATTATTTCTACGGTCCGGTGCCCTGCACCCGGTTGATGACCGACGCGGAAATCGCCTCGGAGTACGAGTGGAACACCGGCGAGGTCATCATTGAAACCTTCAAGACCCGCGGCATCGGCGTGCTGGACGCGCCGTCGGTGCTGGTGGCGTCCCACGGCCCGTTCTGCTGGGGCAAAACCGTGGAGAAGGCGGTGGAGAACGCCGTGGTGCTGGAGGAAGTCGCGGCGCTGGCCCTGCATTCCAAGGTGTTGAAGCCTGACCTGCCGCCCATGCAGCAGGCCTTGCTGGACAAGCACTATCTGCGCAAACACGGCAAAACCGCGTACTACGGGCAGGGAGACCACGAATAGGGCGCCCCCGTCACCCAATAGCGTGAGCGAAGCAATCCGGCGCTGCTTTGATGGACGAGGGTGGACTGGGTGGACATGGTGGACGAATTCCGCCACCACTCCACCACTGGAGAATGTTCACAACCGCTGCCGCGTCACCCACGAGCGTGAGCGAAGCAATCCGGTCCTTCGTCCACCGGGCGCATTCTATCTATGCACAAGTGCATTAAATCCGTTGGCAAACGCCGTGAACTGCGGCTATAAGGCATGTCGACCGGGTGAATGCGCCGCCTCGAACCGGAGAGACTGCCCGACGGCGGCGTGAACGTTTTCCGCGTGGGCGACTGTGCGCCGCATGAGTAGGGAGTTACAAGAAAATGCTGAGAGAATTCAAAGAATTCATATCCCGTGGTAATGTCATGGACATGGCTGTCGGTATCATCATCGGCGCCGCTTTTACAGCCATTGTCGGGTCTTTGGTGGCCGACATCATCATGCCCCTGGTCGGTGTTTTGTTGAGTGGAGTCGATTTTGCGGATTGGTTCATCGCCCTTGACGGCGGCAAATACGCCTCGCTCAAGGCCGCCAAGGATGCCGGCGCCCCGGTGCTGAGCTACGGCGTCTTCATCAATGCCGTCATCAATTTCCTCATTGTCGCCTTCGCGGTGTTCCTCATCGTCAAGGGCGTCAACAGGATGAAGCGCCCCGCCGCAAATCCGCCGGCGGCTCCCGACGCTCCTCCGCCGCCCCCGCCGCAGGATATCGTTCTTCTCACGGAAATCCGCGACCTGCTGAAGAAATAGCCGGACGCCTTCCGGCAACTCCGGTCCACATAAACAAAGCGGACCCGGTGGTTCCATGCCGGGTCCGCTGATGTCCGCCTGTCCACGGGCCGACTACCCGGAGGCTCATGAACGACGGATCGGGAATAGCGGTGTTGGTCGGGCCGACGGTTCCGGTCTTCCCTCGTTTAAAGACCGGAACCGGTTGCGGCCGCGTCCGCTATTCCATAGAGGTATTGCCGAGTGTCAGAACCTCACGGCGAAGCCGATACGCCCGGTGACGGCGTGGGAGCGCCGGCCGTTGATGGATGACATCGCCTCCACCTCGCCGAAGATGCGGAACCGGCCGTTCTTCCACGTATGGCTGACGCCGAGGGCGAGGCCGCCCCAGTTCCGCTCGCGTTCGTTGCCGACGGCAACGTTCGCCACCTTCAGTTTCCGCTTGTTGCTGAACTCGTGATAGAGGTTGAGCGTGCTGTAGAGCCGGGTCTCGGAATACTCGCCGGCGGCGTTGAACCGGGAGGTGGTATAGGCGGCTTCCACGCCGACCCGGCCCCGAAGCGAGGTGTTGTCATCAAACTCATAGCGGTTGTTGAAACGGTCGGTGATGTCCTTGAAGTTTACGGTGCCGTAGATGAGCTGCGCCTGGGGCGTCAGGCTGAAGGACGGCGTGATGCGGAAGGTGTGGCCGACTTCGGCGGACGCGGCCCAGCCGAAGGCTTTGGCCTTGTTGGCCAATGGGCCGAGGGCGTCGGCCTTGATGTCGGTGTCGAACCACACGGCCCTGCCGTGCAGGTCGACATAGGTGCCGGAGTCGTTGAACCAGGTCATGGTCGCCCCCAGGCCGTAGCGGCGGATATCGAGAGAGCCGTTGCCGTGCACCGATTTGGCGTCGACGGCGGCGCCGCCGTAGAACACGTTCAACCCGGCGAGCAGGTGGCTTTCATCCTTGTCGTACAGCATGGCGTCGAAGCCGGAGCGGATTTGCCAGTCATTGGCGGTGGAGGCCACGCCGGTGGTCGACTTGTCGGGTTTGAAGGTGGCGCGGCTGCCGCGCACATCGGCCCACATGAACAGCGGCCGTCCTTCGTCATCGGTGGGTGCCGCCACGGGTTGAAGGCCCGGGAGATCGGCGCTCACCGCTACCGGAGCGTAGCCGGAGGCGTTGGACGGGAGGATGCTGCCGGTCACCGCGGTGGCGCCGGAATTGACGATGAAGCGTCCGCCGATACGCTGGTGGAAGGATTCCATGTTCATGATGCCTTCCGAGAGCACGGTGGCATAGGCTTCGGCCATCGGCACGAACGGCTGGTAGCGTAATGCCGGAGCAACC
Source organism: Methylobacteriaceae bacterium (assembly GCA_031272615.1). Taxonomy (GTDB): domain Bacteria; phylum Pseudomonadota; class Alphaproteobacteria; order Rhizobiales; family Beijerinckiaceae; genus Hohaiivirga. The sequence continues at coordinate 10,131 of JAISTL010000311.1, forward strand.
GGCGCGGCGGGTGTGGCCGGAGCGGGTGCGGGAGTGACGCCGCCGGTGTGGGTGGCTCCGCCGTTATTGTTGTCGTTGTTGCCGCCGTTGTCGGGAGGTTTCGGCGCGGCGCGGGAGCGCAGATACCAGTCCCCGTCATTGGCGTCGGCCACTCCGCCCTGTTCCAGGGTGTAGCCGTAGGCTCCGGCCACCACGGCCTCTTTGCCGTCGTCCGTCTGATAGTCGCCCGCAAGGGTCAGCACCGCGCCGGAAGTTCCCTCCACATCGACCACCTTGATGCCGTCGCCCGAGGTGAGGGCGCCGCTGCCGCCGGCGTTGGCCACATGGAGTGTGGCCGCGCCGGAGGAATTGCCCTTGATATGGATGAGGTCGGTGGGCGAGGCGTCGTCGTCGAGTTTGGTATTGAGGTAAATCGTCCCACCGGTGCCGGAAAAGTCGCCGTCCAGAGTGAGGGTGGTAAACATGCCGTCGTTACGGGCGGAGAAACGCAGCGTGCTGTCATTGAGCGCCAGGTTGGTGAGCCGGGAATCGCCGGGTATGGTCCACGTGCTGTTGTTGCTCATGTTGAGGTTGAAGAAGCTGGTGGTGGCGGGGTCGCTGTCGGCGTCGGTCACGGTGTAGTTGGAGACGCCGTTGAAGGTGGAGTTGTCGGCGTTGACAATCAGTTTTGCCGGGAGTTTCGGCAGCGTGCCGTCGGTGACTTCGAAGGCAACATCCCCGTTGCTGACCATCGTCGTACCGGTGAGGTTCACCGTCAGGAGTCCGTTGGTGTGGCGGATGCCGACATGGGAGGATGTGATGCTGGAGTTGTTGGCGGTCACCACGGCGGAATTGGTGGATGAACCGCCGTAGCCGTAAATTCCGACGCCCACGGTGTCGCCGGTCACGGTCATGACCGTGTTGTTCAGGACTACCCCAGTAGGATAATAATCGCTGTTGGTGGCCGCTGCCTTGACGCCCATGGCGGTGTCGCCGGTCACCGTGATTTTGGCGGAGTCGCTGATGATGATGTTGGCGCCGTATTCCGCCACGAATGCTGTCGCTGTGTTGGAAGCCCCCGTGCCGGTAATGGTGATGTCCGCGGTGGTGAAGGTGATTTGGGAGGGAACGGCGTCCCTGAGTTTGGTGGACCATGCATAGACGCCCTGGACAGCACTTCCGGTGAGAGTCATCACGGTGTTGCCGGAAATTGCGATCTGGGCGCCGTTGGTTATGGAAAAACCGGTGGTGTTGCGGATGGTGTCGCCGCCGGCGCCGTCAAGCGTGAGAGCCAAATC
>JAISTL010000002.1 GCA_031272615.1 Methylobacteriaceae bacterium
CGAACAATATTCTGGAAACCAGGGGGGGCGTCCACTGGAGTCTTGACCGGGTCGGCAAATCCGCCGAGCCGGTTGTGCGCGGCAAGGTGAATTTCCCGGATATCGCGTTTGACATTTCCATCACATTCCGGCGCAATCTGAGCCCCGATCTCGCCGCCTCCCACATCTTTACCTTGGTGTTTGCCGACCACAGTGAACGCTCTTCCCGCACGGTGAAGGATTTCGCCGGGATCGAGCTGCGGCTCAATCCGCGCTTTCCCGGGCAATTCATCAAGGGACTGGCGGTGCCGCTGGAACCCGGCACGTATGCCATCGCGTTGTTCAAAACCGAGATTGATGTGCATTCCAATACGGAACTGCTGACGGAATATCAGTGGTTTACCTTCCCGGTATTGTTTGAAAACGGCCAGCGCGGCACTCTGACCTTCGCCAAGGGCGAGAGCGGCAACTCCGTTTTCAAGGAAGCGTTCGATTTGTGGGCAAACGGCCGGCGCGGCTGACGCGGCGGCCCCGAATCCATCCACCCGCAGTTCATCTCCGGGCGTGCCGGAAACAACGAATCAGTGATTCGCGTGGCCCTGTTCAGCCTCCTCCGCGTTATCCTTCAAGGCGCGCTAACCTAAAATTAAGCCTGTTCATTTAGAAATTGCCGCATGGGCCGTTTTTTATCTCATTGAATTTAAGCGTTTTTTTTAAAATGCGAAGACATTTGGTAAATATTTTCTTCGTTCCGGCCGTCCCTACACCATTTGTTTACCATAATCGTTTTAACTGACACAAAGTGATAGGTTTGTGAGGCGCTGTTTCATGGTCGCCTCCGACACGAGGAATGCCACCTCAAGAAGTGTGAGAGACGTCGTCATGTTTAGAAGAGGCTCTGGTAGAATGCTGGCTTTGGCGCTGGGATGCGCCCTCGTAATGCTCTTTCTGCTGATGATCTACAGAAGTCTTTCCAGGCCCGGTCCGACGCCGCAGGCTCCGGTTCCGCCTCCTCCGACGGAAGCTCCGACACGGGTGTTGATCGCCAAGGGAGCGATTACCGAAGGTCAGGAACTCACGGTGAATGACCTGGCCTGGGCGACCTGGCCCAAGAACAGCGTTCCGGACAGCGCCATCCAGCAGAGTCATCAGCCGGACGCCCAGACAAAATACGCCGGATACCGGGCGCGTTCGTCTTTCTCGGCCAATGAAATCATCCAGGTCGCCAAGCTGGTTGACAAGGAGGGCGGCGGCTGGGTTGCCAGTATTCTTCCCGAAGGTCAGCGCCTGGTGACATTTCCGGTCGGCCAGTATGACGGCGGCGGCGGGTGGGTACAACCCAAAGACAAGGTTGATATCATGATGATCCCCGACAACAAGGACACCTCCGGCGGAGTGGGCGTGTTGATGTCGGATGTGTATGTGTTCGCCATCAACGGCTACACGGACCCGGCGGCTCTGGCGGCATCGAAGAGAACCGCATCGGGTACCACCGGGCCGATCACCATCACGCCTGAAAGCCTCACTCTGCAAGTCTCCATGGAAGACTCCACCCGATTGCTTGAAATATCCAAGTCGAGAAAGCTGCACTTCCAGCTGCGACCCCTGAAAGAGCCGCCGGGAGAAGTTATGGATTTCGACGACACCCGTACCATCCCGCTGACTATCCAAAGATTCGACGTTATAGAGCGGAGTCAATAAAATGGTGTTCAATATGGTAAACTCCGTACTACCTCCACGAAAGGCACGGATTTTGTCGGTGTTTTTCCTGTCCTGCGCGCTGATTGCCGGGGTGGGACCGACGCCGGCAACCGCCCAGGACGATACACGGCCCGCTTCATTCCTGAGAGGGTCATCGGAGGTGCGTAACGTCGATCTCGGCGAAGGACAGTCGATTACCCTGAGACTGCCGCGTGATGCCCGGGAAGTGTTCGTTTCCGATCCGAATATCGTTGATGCCGTCGCCCGCGACATGCGGACCATCTTCATCGCTTCGAGAAGCCAGGGCGGCGACCGGGGCGGCCAGGGGGCCACAGGCCGCGCCACGGTCGTTGTCTCAGACTCCGACGGATATGACATCATGACCATCAACGTCACGGTGGGACGCGATTTGACCGCCATGCGGAAAACGTTGAAGCAGGTGATTCCCACCGGTGAAATCGATTTTTCCGTTAACGATAACGCCGTGATTCTGCACGGATGGGTCGACTCGGCTTCCGATGCGGCCGCCGCCCAGGACATCGCCAAACTGTTCTTCAAGGGAAGCGAATGGATTCGCGGCGGATGGCAGCAGGCGGAAATCATCAATGCCCTGAAGATTCGCGACAAAGACCAAGTGATGATCAAGGTCACCGTGGCGGAAATCCAGCGCTCCGTCATCAAGCAGCTCGGCATCAAGGCCGAGGGCAAATGGAGCATCGGCAACATGACGGCTTCCGGCGGCTATGATTTCAGCCTCGGCGGCGGGTCTCTCGGAATTGCCTCGAAAAACGGCGAATTCAACCTGGATGCCCTCGAACAGCAGGGTGTTGCCAAAACCCTCGCCGAACCGACCCTGGTTGCCATTTCCGGTGAAACCGCCACATTCAAGGCGGGTGGACAGGTCCCCATTCTTGCGGACCGCTCCCTTGCCGGCGGCAGTTATGTCAGCACCTACACCTATAAGGATGTCGGCGTTTCCCTCGAATTCACCCCGATGGTGCTGAGCGAGGGACGCATCAACCTGCAGGTCAAGACGGAAGTCAACGAGATCGACTCGAACACGATTGTCGGCTCGGGTGGAACCGCCTTCAAGACCCGCGAACAGGAAACAACCGTGGAACTTCCCTCCGGCGCCTCCATGGTGACCGCCGGGTTGATCCAGCAAAATCAGAGAGCGACGGTGCAGGGTATTCCGGGGCTCATGAAACTCCCGGTGATCGGAACGCTGTTCCGCTCCAGGGACTTCCAGAAAAACGAAACCGAGCTGATCATCATCGTGACGCCGTATATCGCCAAGGCCATCGATCCGAAGAAGATCGAGCGGCCGACGGACGGGTTCGTCCCGGCAAGCGATCCCCAAGCCATCCTGTTGGGCCGACTCAACAAGGTGTATGGGGTGGACAATCCGGTATCGGCCCCCGCTCCGGGGCGGCCCAACAGAAATATCGGCTATATCGTCGACTGACCGCAGGAAGTGAATATCATGGACACGAAGTCTACGCTTAAAACTTATGTCGGAATCGCCCTTCGCGGATTGATGGCGGCAGCGCTGGGTCTGTCCCTCGCAGCCTGCGTGTCCGACAAGCGGCCGTCAAGAAAGCCGGAGT
>JAISTL010000154.1 GCA_031272615.1 Methylobacteriaceae bacterium
CATCGAGCCGCACACTGAGCTGGAAAACGCCGTGCGCGCCGTCAAGGACAAGCCGACGATCCTCTCGCTGACTCATGATATCGCCGACGCTCATCCGGTGGTCCGCAATGTCGGCGGCCGGTATGTCGGCTCGTTCCTGCACATGTTCGGATTCATCTTTATCGACCCGGTGGATTTTCCGCTGATTCTCCAGGATGATTACGGCGATCTGCCCGCGGCGAAGCGGGAGTATTTTGAAAGAGAACGGGAGAATGCGCTCTATCAGGTGCACATCGCCGCCCGGGATATCCGCGAGCGCAGGCCCGACATCATTCTGATGTCGAGAGTGGAGGAATGGAAGCAGTTCCTCATGATGCAGCCCGACATGAAACAGGCTCTAGCGGACTACGAATATGTGTCGACGGCCGACAATGTGGAAGTGTGGAAGCGGAAGGAGAAAACCGTTCCGCTTCCCTGAACGTTATTTGGTAACTTCCGCCGGCAAGTCTTCCCGGGAGCCCCATTCGCTCCACGAGCCGTCGTAGAGCGGCGGAACGGCGCCGGTGGCGGAATACGCCGCAACGGCAAGAATGGACGCGGTGACGCCGGAGCCGCAGGTGACGGCGAACGGTTTTTCGATATCGACATCGATGCCGCCGAACGCCTTGAGCACCTCTTCGCGGGGTTTGACGATGCCGCCGGCGTTCAGCACTTCGCCGAACGGCAGGTTGACAGTGCCCGGAATATGACCCGGCCGGACGCCGGGGCGGATATCGGCCTCGGTGCCGTCGAAACGACCCTTGCCGCGGGCATCGACGACGGGCTTGGTTCTGCCGGAGGTGATTTCCCGCACCTGCCGCCAGTCCAGCACCATCTCCGGCCGGAATTTTGCTTCGAAAGTTTTCCCGGGCGCGGCGCGTTGCGGGCCGGTTTCAAGCGGATACCCGTCGTTCCGCCATTTCGGGAAACCGCCTTCGAGAATGCACACGCTGTCCAAACCGAAGACGCGGAACATCCACCACACCCGGGGCGCGGAAAACAACCCGGCGCCGTCGTAAATCACCACCTGGGTGGTGTTGTCGATGCCCATGGCGCCTGCGGCTTCGGCGAATTCCTCGGGAGACGGCAGCATGTGGGGCAGGGGGGAGGAGAGGTCCTTGACCTTGTCGATGTCGAGCCGCATCGCCCCGGGGATGTGGGCGTCGAGGAATTCCCGGTCGGGGTCGCGTTTGGCCGAAGCGAGATACCAGGAGCCGTCGATGACGACGAGCTTCGGATCCTTGAGGTGGTCGGCGAGCCATTGGGTGGAGACGAAGGGAGAAACAGTCATGGTCACGGCATCCTTTTTGTCACGGGGTCAAAAAATCAAGCTTGTCACTCCTTGCGGGGAGCGGATTTGGTGCGTTTCGCGCCTGAACCGGCCTTGTTTGGTTTGCCCGCGGAAGCGGCGGGCAACGGTGCGGGCGGGCGGCGGGCCAGCACGGCTTTCAGGAATTTTCCGGTATAGCTTTGCGCCGACGCCATAACCTCCTCAGGAGTGCCTTCGGCGACGATGCGCCCGCCACCGTCTCCGCCCTCCGGCCCGAGGTCGATGATCCAGTCGGCGGTTTTGATGACTTCGAGGTTGTGCTCAATCACCACAACGGTGTTGCCCTGGTTCACCAGTTCATGCAGCACTTCCAGCAGCTTGGCGATATCGTGGAAATGCAGCCCGGTGGTGGGTTCGTCGAGAATATACAGGGTGCGTCCGGTCGCGCGCCGGGACAGTTCCTTGGACAGCTTGACGCGCTGGGCTTCGCCGCCGGAAAGCGTGGTGGCGGGCTGGCCGACGCGGACATAACCCAACCCCACCCGACACAGGGTTTCCAGCTTCTCGCGGATGGAGGGCACCGCCTTGAAGAGCTCGCGCGCGTCCTCCACCGTCATGTCGAGGATGTCGGCGATGGAATGGTTGCGATATTTGACTTCCAGCGTTTCCCGGTCATAACGCTTGCCCTTGCACACGTCGCAGGTGACATAAACATCGGGCAGAAAGTGCATCTCGATCTTGATGACGCCGTCGCCGGAGCAGGCTTCGCAACGCCCGCCCTTGATGTTGAAGGAAAAACGCCCCGACGAATAGCCGCGCGCCTTGGCTTCCGGCAAACCGGCGAACCATTCGCGTATAGGCGTAAAGGCGCCGACATAGGTCGCCGGGTTGGAGCGCGGCGTGCGGCCGATGGGAGACTGATTGATGTCGATGACTTTGTCCAGGAGTTCCAGACCGTCGATGGAGTCATAGGGAGCGGGCAGGGTGTAGGCGCCGTTCAGCTTGCGGGCGGCGGCGTTGTAGAGGGTGTCGATCACCAGGGTCGATTTGCCGCCGCCGGAAACGCCGGTGATACAGGTGAACACCTCAAGCGGGATACGGGCGGTGATGTTCTGCAGGTTGTTGCCGCGGGCGCCTTTGATGGTGAGGAACCGGGCCTTGTCGACGGCCCGTCGTTTCACCGGCATGGGGATCGCCATTTCCCCGGAAAGATACTTGCCCGTCAGCGAGTTCTGGTTGCGCATGATGTCTTCGGGGAGCCCCTCGGCGACGATTTCGCCGCCGTGGCTGCCGGCGCCGGGGCCGATGTCCAGCACGTAATCCGCCTGCAAAATGGCGTCTTCGTCGTGTTCGACGACAATGACGGTGTTGCCGAGGTCGCGCAGGCGTTTCAGCGCTTCCAGCAGGCGATCGTTGTCGCGTTGGTGCAGGCCGATGGACGGTTCGTCCAGCACATAGAGCACGCCGGTCAGCCCGGAACCGATTTGGGAGGCGAGGCGGATGCGCTGGCTCTCGCCGCCGGAGAGAGAACCGGAGGCGCGGGAGAGCGTCAGGTATTCCAGGCCGACATCGGAGAGGAAACGCAGTCTCTCGCGGATTTCCTTGAGGATGCGCACGGCGATTTCATTCTGCTTCGGGGTCAGTTTTCCGGGCAGGGCGGAAAACCACGGCAGCGCTTCCCGCACCGAGAGGTCCGTCGCTTCGCTGATGTCGGTCATGGCGACTTTGACGGCCAGGGCCTCGGGCTTCAGGCGTTTGCCCTTGCATGCGGCGCAGGGCGTATCGGACATGAAGCGGCTGATGTCTTCGCGCGCCAGGTCACTGTCGGTTTCCTTGAAACGGCGCTCCAGATTGTTGATGACCCCCTCGAACGGGCGGGTGGTACGATAGGAGCGCAAACCGTCGTCATAGATGAAGGTCACCGGTTCTTTCCCGGATCCGTAAAGTACGATGTTCCGGGCGCTCTCCGGCAGGTTCTTCCATGGGGTTTTCATGGAAAAACCGAAGTGTTCGGCAAGCATCTCCAGGGTTTGCGTGTAGTACGGCGACCCCGACCGCGACCACGGCGCGATGGCGCCTTTGGCCAGTGAGCGCTCACTGTCGGGGACAACCAGTTGCGGGTCCACCCGGCTTTCAAAACCGAGGCCGGCGCATTCCGGACAGGCGCCGTGGGGCGTATTGAAGGAAAACAGCCGCGGTTCGATTTCCGGGATGGTGAAGCCGGACTCGGGGCAGGCGAAACGCGAGGAAAACACGATACGTTTTGGTTTGCCGCCGGTGTCCGTCTGCTCGGCGAATTCGATCACCGCCAGGCCGTCGGACAGCGACAGCGCCGTCTCGAAGGAATCGGCCAGCCGGGAGGCCATGTCGGCCTTCACGATAATCCTGTCGACCACCACGTCGATATCATGTTTGATCTTTCTGTCGAGGGCCGGCGTTTCGTCGATGGGGTAGTAGTCGCCGTCGATTTTCAGGCGTTGAAACCCCTTCTTCTGCAGGTCGGCGATTTCCTTGCGGTATTCGCCTTTGCGCCCGCGTACAAAGGGCGCCAGCAGGTACAGCCGCGTTTTCTCCGGCAGTTCCAGAACGCGGTCCACCATCTGGCTGACAGTCTGGCTTTCGATGGGCAGCCCCGTCACCGGCGAATACGGAATGCCGACGCGCGCCCACAACAGGCGCATGTAATCGTAGATTTCGGTGACGGTGGCAACGGTGGAGCGCGGGTTGCGGGAGGTGGTTTTCTGTTCGATGGAAATGGCGGGAGACAGACCGTCAATCTGGTCGACATCCGGCTTCTGCATCATCTGCAAAAACTGGCGGGCGTAGGCGGAAAGCGATTCCACATACCGGCGCTGGCCCTCGGCATAAATGGTGTCAAACGCCAGGGATGACTTGCCGGAGCCTGAAAGACCGGTGAATACCACCAACCGGTCCCGTGGGATCAGGACATCGATGTTTTTCAGATTGTGCTGGCGGGCGCCGCGCACGGTGATGACCCGGGCGTTCGGGTCCCCGGCCTTGGCGCGGTCAAACAGGTCATTGAGGGAAGACGACATTGGGCGGCGGCTCACACCAAATTCAGGCAGAAAAAACACGGATACAACCGGCGGCGACTCCGTCACGGCGGCTGGTTGCGGTTTAAAAGGAAGCGGGTATTGTGGCAATCCCTTTGTTGGCGCCGCGGTGGAAAACGGGCGGATTTCGCCCGAAAACGGCAACAGGGACGAAATTATGTGCGGCTGCTGAATTTTCGCTTGATAAGACGCTTCAAGGGGGTTTCAACGAAGCGGAACGACAGGTCGGCGAGGAGAACCAGAGTTATAAGGAAAAGACACAACAATATCAGTGAGAAATAGGGCAGCGACGTTCCATCACCTAAAAAATATCGGGAGAGACGGAAGAGCGCTTCCGCGGCGGGATAAAACCTTTTGGTGGCATACAGCAGCGGAACGTGGAGAACGTATATCGAAAAGGACAGACTGCCGAAGTAGCCGAGGAACCGGTGCAGCCGCGGGGGTTGAACGGGGTGAAAGCGTTCGAACACAGCGGCGGACAGGATGAAGAAAAACATGACAATCGGGATGAAGTGATCGGAATTCTGAATTTGCGGAAACCCGAGCCAGACAA
>JAISTL010000271.1 GCA_031272615.1 Methylobacteriaceae bacterium
ACCGTGATGAACCTCCGATTGTCGCTTTTCCGGATAAAACGCTACAAATTGGCTTGCGCTGCCGACACGAGTCTTTAACGCAGCGCCCGTTCCACGCAGATTTCCGACATGGACGCAGCTTGGAGGCGTGGATTTCGAGAACGGGCAAGCCGGAGATTCGCACCGTTGCCAGAAAAAGACCATGAGTCGACATGGGGACTTTCGGGAAATTGAGAGAGAGGTCGCGCCCGGTTTTCAATAGGGCATGGATACCTGCGAGCATTGCGCGAGCGGTTCCGGCGAGACTGGAGGCGTCAATCCCGATTTTCATCGCGCCTGGTATTCTTGACCGGAGGCGAAAAACGCCGGCGGCGCCGGAACACGGCGCGGAAGACGGAGGCGGCAAGCAGGCGGGCATTGAAGCGCAGAACGGCAACGGGCGCCTTGGTGTATCTCAATTCAGTTTCAATGCGCTGACACACGGCTGACCATTTCCGTCTTCCCGAAAGGCCACCGTAGCGGTATTCGGCAACAAACATATCTTTCAGAACAATGTTTGCGCCGTCGGCGGCGCCGCGAAACAGGCGGTCATGGTCGGCGGCGATGGTCAACCGGGTGTCATAGGGGCATTGTTTCAAGAGTTTTGTGCGTGTCGCCGTCGCCTGATGACAGGGGATATCCAGAAGCCATTGCCTGTCCAGATCTCCGGCAACCAGCCGGGAAAAAGTCCGGGAAAAGGGTGCGGCTTTTCGTTCCTGTCGATGTCCGTTGTCGTCGATGCCGATGTGATGGCCGATGATGAAATCGGTGTTTTCGGGAACGGATTCGAGAAAACCCTTGAGTGAACCGGGTTCGACGAAACGATCCCCGGCGTTGAGAAACAGGATGAAGCGACCGCGGGCCAGGGCGACACACCGGTTCATGGCATCGTAGACACCGTTGTCCGGCTCTGAAATGATACGGTCGATGGAAGAGCCGAAGCGACGCGCCACCTCCAGGGTATCATCGGTGGATGCACCGTCACGGACGATGTATTCGAAGGATATGCCCTCTTGGGCGATGACGCTGCGGGCGGTTTTTTCGAGTCCGGCAGGGTCGTTGCGCACGACGGTCACAACAGTGACCACACACTCATCGCCCGTCTCCTCTGTGCCCGAACTGTCGGTTTCGTCCCGCATCTCCAACACCGATTCAAGGCCGGCAGCATCGGACATATTCGGCGTAAACATCGCGTATGCCCTGTTCCAGCGGGATTTTCGCCGTCCACCCCATCGCCTTCAACCGGCTGACATCCAACAGTTTACGCGGCGTGCCGTCGGGTTTGCCGGAATCGAACACGATTGTTGCGTCAAGGCCGACCACGCGGCAGACCAGCCGGGCCAGTTCAGCGATAGTCAGATCAGTGCCGGCGCCGACGTTGAACAGCCCTTCCCGCACGTCGTTTTCCATCAGAAACACACAGGCATCGGCCATATCGTCGACATGGAGAAACTCGCGTAACGGCTTGCCGGTTCCCCACACCTCCAGGGATGTCGCGCCCGACAGTTTGGCCTCATGGGCCTTGCGGATCAAGGCCGGCAACACATGGCTGGTGGCAAGGTCATAATTGTCGTTGGGCCCGTAAAGATTGGTGGGCATCACCGAGAGATAGGCGGTTCCGTACTGGCGGTTGTAGTTCTCGCACATCTTGATGCCGAGGATTTTCGCCAGGGCATAGGGCTCATTGGTCTGCTCAAGGGGGCCGGTCAGAAGATACTCCTCGCGGATAGGCTGGGGACAATCCCGCGGATAAATGCACGATGATCCGAGAAACACCAGACGCTGGACACCGTTGCGCCAAGCGGCGTCGATGACGTTTGACTGAATCATGGTGTTTTCATAGATGAACTGGGCCCGATACGTGTTGTTGGCCTGAATGCCACCGACTTTGGCCGCTGCAAGAAATACCGCTTCGGGTTTTTCGGCGGCGAAAAATGCTTCCACCTGATCCTGGCGGATCAAGTCCAGTTCCCGGTGGGTGCGGGTGAGAATGGTGCGGTAGCCGCCGGCTTCCAGACGTCGGACGATGGCCGACCCGACCATGCCGCGATGACCGGCGACAAAAATGCGGGTGTCCCTGGAAAAAGAGGGTGTGTCATTCATTGTGATCAAACGTCGCATAACCGTGTTTCTGGGCAAGTTCGTCGCGTTGGGCGGTCTTCACATCCTCTTCCATCATTTCGGCCACCAGCTGCTCAAAACTGATTTTCGGGCGCCACCCCAATTCCCTGTGCGCCTTGGAAGCGTCTCCCAGCAGGGTTTCCACCTCCGACGGCCGGAAGTAGCGCGGGTCCACCCGAACAATCACCCTGCCGTTCTGATCGGCGCCGACTTCGTCAACGCCCTTGCCGGACCAGGTGATGGAGAGACCCACCACCTTCGCCGCCACTTCGACAAACCGCCGGACCGAATACTGTACGCCGGTGGCGATGACGTAATCGGTGGGTTTCTCCTGCTGCAGCATCAGCCATTGCATCTCAACGTAATCCTTGGCATGGCCCCAATCCCTGAGGGAATCCATGTTGCCGAGATACAAACACTCCTGCAGTCCGAGCTTGATGCGCGCCAACGCGCGGGTGACCTTGCGGGTGACGAAGGTCTCGCCGCGGCGGGGTGATTCGTGATTGAAGAGAATGCCGTTGCAGGCGTAAAAGTTATACGCTTCGCGATAATTCACCGTAATCCAGTAGGCATAGAGCTTGGCCACGGCGTAGGGACTGCGGGGATAGAAAGGGGTCGTCTCCTTTTGCGGGGTTTCCTGAACAAGACCATAGAGTTCAGACGTGGACGCCTGATAGAACCTGGTTTTGCCGCCGAGTTTCAGAATCCGCATGGCCTCCAGCAGGCGCAACGCCCCGAGGGCATCGGAATTGGCGGTGTATTCCGGCTCTTCAAAGGAAACCGCCACATGACTTTGCGCCGCGAGATTATAGACTTCGTCCGGATTCACCGTTTCCATGATTCGAATCAGGGAACTTGAGTCGGTGAGGTCGCCGTGGTGCAGAATGAAATTGCGGTCTCTGACTTCCGGCCCCTTGTAGAGATGATCGATACGGTCGGTGTTGAACAGGGATGTCCGGCGTTTGATACCATGGACTTCATAACCTTTCGAAATCAGAAATTCCGACAGATAAGAACCGTCCTGCCCCGTGACACCGGTGATAAGAGCTCTTTTCATGTGCTACTCACAGACCTTGGCGTTATTGTTTCCGGAAACGGGCTGAGAAGCCCCTAATGCTTCCGCCCCGGCGGGTTTCTCCATTTCATCCGGGCCGTGATACAACATTTTGCCCGGCAACAAAACAAAATCGCCGCCACAGTGCCAAACTCACGCATGTTTTACGCCCGCGTTTCGCCATGCCCATGCACGCAATACTTGAACGATGTCAACTGTTCCACTCCCACCGGGCCGCGGGCATGCATGCGCCCGGTGGCGATACCGATTTCAGCGCCGAAACCGAATTCCCCGCCGTCGGCAAACTGGGTTGACGCGTTGTGGATAACAATGGCGGAATCGACGTGGCGCATAAACCAGCCTGCTGC
>JAISTL010000299.1 GCA_031272615.1 Methylobacteriaceae bacterium
CACTCTGGTCGGTCAAAGCCGCGCCGTTGATGTGCCGTTCCGACAACCGCCACATCAACGAGGCGTCCATCGATGACTGCACTCTGGACGTTTTCTCCAGTGACGCCCCGAGCGTCGCGGTGACAATACCGGTGCGCTGCATCAGCTCGACGCCCTGCATGATGTCGGAAAGCGACTCCGAATAGGAGCCGTTGACGCCGAAGTTGAAGCGCCGCCACGGAATTCCGAGCGAAAGCGTGGCCTCGTTGGTGTTGATGCCGCCGGCAAACACGCCGCGCCAACTGTCGTTGATGCCGATGAGATTGTCTTTGGCCATATCGAAGCGGACCCGCTGGTCGACGGTGGAGCCGGTGTTGTTGAGGGCCGTGCCGTTGCGCTCATAGCCGACCTGCAGGCGGAAACTGTCGCGCTGCGGATTGGTGAAAACCACGTCGGAGGTGGCGGGCCGCTCTCCGGCCTTCAGCTTGACCTCCGCCTTGTTGGAGGAGACCCGGTTCAAGTTGTCGGCGTCACGCTGGATGCGGTCCAGGTGCAGCACGTCGCCGGGTTTGTTCATGAAGCTTGTCCACGGCTTCAGGCCGTTGAAGCGCCGCCCGTCCAACAGCTGGAAGCGGTCCAGCGGGTCATCCAGCGTATCGATGAGATCGGAAACCCCCTGAATGCCGCGCCAGATGCCGTCGGCCTTGCGCATGGCCGTCCAGCGGTTGCCGAGCCGTGTGAACAGGGGCGGGTCCTCGTCGGTCTCCGGTTCCTCGTAAAGGATGCGGCCGATGGTGCCGGTGTAGACATTGATGGTGAGAGTTTTTTCTTTCCGGATATCCTGGTCCGGCAAAGCCCCCTGGGTGGTGATGAAACCGGCGTCGGCGTGAACCTTGTTGACCGCCAGCACCAGCGCGCCGGCGAGCGCGTTGTCGAGGCAGTGATAGGCCAACGGTTCCACCGCCTGTTTCACAGCGTTCACATCGATGACCTCGATACCGTGGATGTGTATCGCGCGGATCGGGAAACACTGACCCGGGTTGAACTCCTTGAGGTCCGGTTTACGGTCGTGGGTTTCGACCGTCAGGCTCGCGCCGCGAACCTGCGGCACTGCGGGAGCTTCGGCCGAAACCCCCGTTGCGATAAACACCAGAAACGCACTCAAACCTGCACGCATGACCAACGCCGCCGTCATTTTGTACCAACAGGAACTTTATCGATCTTATCGTTATAATTCAGTATTTCGCAGTGTATTCACCCGGTCCGGGAGTTTTTTGACCTCACGGAATCAGGTCTTCAAAAACGCCGATGGGGTTGCCGCCCGGCGGCCCGACGGGTTGCGCCGGGCGAACCTCGATGATGCCGGAGGAGGAAACCGTGTCCGCTTCGCCTTCAATCCAGCCGCCGTCATTGACAACGGGTGTGTCCGTATTCAGCGTCACCGTGCCGATGGGCGCCAGGATGTAGCCGCCCACCGGCTGATAGCCGATCCAGGCGTCGGAGCCGGACCAGAAATGCCCGATGCTTGCCGGACGCCGCACCACCACCGGCACAAACATCGCCTCGTTGACAATCCGGGGCGCGTTGATGTCGAGATTGCCGTAGGCGATCATCCGGCCGCCGCGGTTCTCGACAATCTCCGACGCATCGATGGACAGCGCGTACTGGGCGTTCATCACGCCGCCCGACACCTCGATGCTGCCGCCGCCCGTGTTCCGGCAGAATATGTCACACGTCCGTTTCAGGTAAGCGCTGCCGCTCGCCACGCCCAGGTTGCGCACGGCGCGGGCAGTGATGGCCAATGAACCGTCGGCGGCTGAAATCTCGCCCGTATTCACCACTTCGTCGGCGTCAATCACCACGGAGCTGCCGAAAATCAACGCCCGCTCGTCGGGTAGTCTGAGGCGGCCGTAATCAAAGGTGGTGATGATGCGCTTCTTCTTGCCGAACAACCACGAGAGCCAGAAACTCTTCTTGACGACGCGTCGTTGCGGCGCGCCCTGCGTTTCGCCGCCATCGACGTCCATCACGTTCCGCAGCGCTCCTCCGGCCGTCAGCTCGATGGCGCCGTTGGCGAGCATCCGCCCGCTGTTGTTGACGATGCTGCCGCCGGCTTGCATATAAAGCGTGTCATCGGCGCCGTAGACGATGGCGAGCCGATCGCTGTTCTCACTCAACAGGGTGATGTCGCCCGCCGCAGACAGGGTCACGGCCCCTTTGGAGTCGGCGTCGGATCCGTCGCGCCGGGCGCCGATCACCTGCCCGGTGACAAAGATATCGCCCTTGTCGGCCAGCACCGTTACCGGGCCGGAATTGGCGGAAAGCGTCGCGATATGCTCCGGCGAATTGAGGATCTCCACACTGCCGCCGGCGAGTTTAACGCTGGTTTCAGCGCGGATGACCGCGCCCGTGGCCGAGATTTTCCCCGACGCCGAGATGCTGAAATCTCCGGCTGTCGCCATGCCCGCGCCGTTGAAATTGACGCCGGCGCCCTTCGCGCTCACCTCAATTTTCACCCGGCTCGATGACATGAAGCCCCGCGGCGTCACGTCCACCAGCACCTCGCCCGACGACCCGCCGAGATGCCTGCGGTCGGTCACGTAGGGGGTTAACGTCGAATTGGCGGAGACCGCCGGGTCCACCGTCACTTCGGCATTGCCGGCGAGAAGATGAATCTCGGCGTCGGGCGAGATATGGTCATTGACAATCGGGCCGTCCACCCTGATTTTGGCTGCCAGCAACTGCAGGGTGGTCATGGTTCCGCCGAGGCCGCCGGGGCCGACGAGAATATCGCCGCTCCCCGAGGTGATGACCGGATGGGCCGCAGTCGGGTCAACTATCCGGCCGCCGGAGAGAATCACCGAACCGGTGTTGACGAAGCTGCCGCCGTCAACGGTGATGCCGTTGGGGTTGGCCAGCACCACATGCGCCCGGCTGCCCAACACTTCCACCGGTCCTTCAATCACCGAACGCGACGACGACGTCACCTCGTTGACGATGGTGTTGGCGCGTACCGAGCGGTTATCGAGATCCGCGCCGGCGCCGCCCACCGAAAACGCACTGTAACCGTTATATGAAACGCCGTTGCTGAACGTCGGGGCGATGCTCACCACCGGCTGGCCCCGCGCTCCCGTGGTTACGCTGGTCGCGGTGGCGCCGTCGGGAACGATCTGCGCCGCTGCCGGACCGGCGACCGACACCGCAATCAACGCGGTGGACATCAGAAAACCGGCTCTCGGGAAATTCATTGTATACCATCCTGAAATGCTTTCATGGCCGCGGTAAAAGCCTCCAGAGACACAGCAATGTCCACTGATTTGGCCTTGTCGGTCCACAGCCGGAACGACGCTTCCCGCCCACGCTGAAACTCCCTCAGCAAAGCGGGGGTAAAGGAAAACCCGGCGTGACACCCCGAGGCATTGCAGGTCTCAACGAGGATTTTATACGCCTTCCGGTCGTCGACCCTGAGTTCGACGCCGGGGGCGATATAGCCGCCCAACGGAAACGACACGATGCCCACCGGCTCCGTTTTCTTCTCCCCCGGGACGATGGTCAGGGCGAACACGACTTCTTTGTTGGTCTCAACCGCCAAACGTTGAGACAACCGGCACGCGTCGCCGGTGCAAGTCAACAGCCACGGGCCGAAACGCCGCTCCTGCCCGGTGGACGCAGCTTCCCCGGCCGAAACCGCAGCCGACACGAACACCACCGCACCTGCGGCACACAAGGGAAAATAAAGCTTATAACCTAACGGCCGCATATGCGACGCCCCCGCCTTACTCCCCAATCAATTCTTCCCTAACCCGCTTTCTGCATAGACAAATATACGGGCGCACGCAAGGTGCACCGGTGAGAAAATCTCAAAGCGGCTCGCCGGGATCGCGCCCATATCTATGAATACAAGCCTTTTGTCAGTGGATAATTATTTGCAGGCGCCGCCGGACACGAGTCGCATCATTCCCGCACGTTCATCCGGTCGGCATGCCCACGGCCGGCGCCCGTCACCCACGAGCGTGAACGAAGCACTCCAAAGGCCTTGTGGTCGAAGTGAACGGCAAAAGGTCTCACACGTTCGTGTTCCGAACCGCCGTCCGGTCCGCACTATTGTACCGGAGCTTTCCGGGTTGCTTCGCGCTGTTCGCGATGACGGAGATGCGGACACAAAAAAAGCGGGGGAGTGCCGATGCGCGCTTTTGCGGGTGACCAACCGATACCCTGTCAGTGCGGCTGCGGTGCTGCAGTGGTCAAAGAAAGAGTTGTCGTTACCCACAGGCGGGTGCTCTCGCCTGTATCATTATTTTCAATAGGTTGTGGGGAAGGGGCCGAGAACGTGTTTGCCATGGAAAGAACAAACAAAAGATATTTGCAGGGAAAGTGAAAACGAGTGTATACCCCGGTTGCGGTATACCTCTTGAACCTGTGCCGGAGACCGGGGGAGGGAGGTGTATCCCATTTGCGTGGTCCTCCGCGTCTGCGGCGGAGGTGGTTTTTTTAAACGTCCTGCCCATTCTCCGCAACACGCCCGGATTTCATTGTAAACCGCGCACTCCATGGAGTTCCCCAATGTCCGAACACCCGATTTTGCCCCTGTCGCTGCCGTCCGGCGCCGTTGTTCCCCGCCTCGGGCAGGGCACCTGGTATATGGGCGATCGCTCGTCCGACGCAGCGAAAGAGGCGGCGGCGCTGCGTCTCGGCGTCGACCTCGGCATGACCCTCATCGACACCGCCGAAATGTATGCCGACGGCGGCGCGGAGCGGGTGGTCGGCAAGGCGGTTGAAGGCATTCGCGACAAGGTGTTCATCGTCAGCAAGGTGCTGCCGTCGAACGCCTCGCGCAAAGGGACGATTGAGGCGTGCGAACGCTCGCTGCGGCGCATGAATATCGACGTTATCGATCTCTACCTGTTGCACTGGCGCGGGCACCACCCGTTCGAGCATACCGTCGACGCTTTCGAAAAGCTGATGAGCGCCGGAAAAATCAAGGCCTGGGGCGTCAGCAACATGGATGTCTCCGATATGAGCGAACTGCTGGGCGTTCCCGGCGGCAAGGCGGCGGCGACCAATCAGGTGCTCTACAACCTCTCACGGCGCGGCGTCGAGTTCGACCTGCTGCCGTGGCAGCGCAAAAACCGCATGCCGGTGATGGCCTATTCGCCCATCGAGCAGGGGCGTCTGCTGCGTAACGCGACACTCGGGAAGCTGGCGGCGAAGCACGGCGCCACGCCGGCGCAGATTGCGCTTTCCTGGGTGCTGCGCGACGACAACGTCATCGCCATCCCCAAGGCGGCAAACCCCATACATGTCAAGGAAAACCGCGCGGCGGCGGATATCGTTCTCCCTGCGGAAGATCTTGGCGAATTGGACAAAGCCTTTCCGCCGCCCACCCGCGCCCGTCCGCTGGAAATGCTGTGAGAACACGCCCGCTGCCGCCCGTCACGGCGGTGGTGCGGCCGGTTCCGGCCGGCGCCGGAACGCGTCGTATATCGTTACGCCCAGAAGAAACACACTGAGCGGGAACCCGCCCGGGCCCTTGAAAAACATGAGCATCAGCAGCGGAGCGGCGAGCGTGACGACAACGAGCATGCGCCGCAATGACCCGCTGTCGTAGGGCGGCCGCCCGACGAGAAGGACGATGACAAAGTAGAGAATCGTATATTCATAAATCGTTGAATAAAATTGAAACACAAGAGTTGACGTGATGAGAACTATCACGCGATGGGTGAGCGGAACCGATTTCTTCAACCATGCGGCGAACACGATGACGACGGACATGAGCGATACGACGTTTTGCGCCATGACGCCGGCAGCCTGCCCCAGGTCGAAATACAGGAAAAGGCCATAAACCGACTGAAGATAAAACGCGTCGTAATTCCGGAACGAATACATATGGGC
>JAISTL010000005.1 GCA_031272615.1 Methylobacteriaceae bacterium
GTAGGAACGGGAACTGAACGGCGAGCCCTTCGCGTTCGTATTTGACATCCCCACAGTCTTCCACCGCTGGTATCCGGAGCAGAGTTGAACCCTTGTTCCGGAGTCGTCTTCCGATGCACGGTTTTGCCGCCGTTTCCGCATCCACCGCGCCGCCCGCGGCAACCGGCCTCACCGCCGGCGCGCTCAACTTCGCCGGGCGCATCCTCGGCGCGGTGTGCGCCGGGCTGCTGGCGCTGCTGCTGGCGGTCATCGCCGCGGCGATCCTCCTGCGCACCATCGGCAGCAGCGGCCTCATCGGCGCCGAGGAACTGGCCACATGGCTGTTGCCGGCGCTGGTCGGCGCGGGCTTGCCGCTCTTCTCATCCGGCCCCATGGCCCTGCGTCTCGATATTTTCGGCTCCCGGCTCCCGGCCCGGGTCAACGCCCTGCGCAACATCCTCGCCGAGGCGGTTGTGGTGGTGTCGTGCCTGGCGCTGGTTTTCGGCGGCGTCTCCGCCTCGGCCCTCATCGGCGGCACATCGCCGCTGCTGCATCTGCCGGAGCCCGTGCGCCCGCTGCTGCTCGCGGGCGGCGGCGTACTGGGTATCCTGCTCTCCGGGCTTCGCGCCGCCGGCGACAACCGCCTCCCCGCCTTTGCCGCCGCGGCCGCCGGCGCGTCTCTCGTCTATGCCGCCGCCCATATCCTGCTGGTCCCGTCGCCGCTTCCCACCTCCGTTCTCCTCGGCGTCTTCGCCGCCTGCGCCCTGATCATCGGCGTTCCCATGCCCCACGCCTTCATCGCCGCCGGTTGCTGCGTCGTGCCCTTCGGCAGTCTGCTGCCCGAACCCGCCGTCATCGCCGTGGTCCTTTCCGGCCTGCAGAAATATCTGCTCATCGCCATTCCGTTCTTTCTGCTGGCGGGCGAACTGTTGACCGCCTCGGGCATCGCCGACGATCTGGTGCGCTTTGCCCACGCGCTGGTTGGTCACAGGCGCGGCGGCACGGCCCAGACGGTGCTGCTCACCGGCGTGCTGTTTTCCGGCGCCTCGGGCTCGTCCGTCGCCAACGCCGCCTTCGGCGCGAAAACCTTCATCCCGCAGCTTTCGGCCCGCGGCTGGCAGCCGGAGCGCGCCGCCGCCCTTGTCGCCGCCGTGGCGACCCTGGATAATGTCATTCCACCGTCCATCGCCTTTCTCATCCTGGCGGCGGCGGCCAACATCTCCGTCGGCGGGCTGATGACCTGGGGCTTCGCCGCCGGCGGCCTGATGGCGGCGACCCTTGCCGTTGCCGTGTATTTCACGGCCGACCCGTCCCTCACGTCAGAAAAGGCGTCGGCGCGCGAGCGGCTGCACTATGGCCTTCGCGCCGTTCCGGCCTTCGGGCTCGGCCTCGTCATCATCGCCGGCATCCGCTTCGGGCTGGTGTCGCCGACGGAAGCGGCGGCGCTGGCCGCGCTGTACACCCTGGCGGGAGCGCTGGTGAAACGCCGCCCCATTGGCGATGCGGCGCGGGCCTTCCGCAACTCCGCCATTGAAACATCGGCCATTCTGCTGCTCATCGGCGCGGCGGCGCCCTTCGCCTCGCTGATGGCCACCGACGGCATCGCCCGCTCCCTGACGGCGCTGGTCCGCGCCTGGGGAGACAACCCGTTTCTGGTGATGCTGGCCATGAACATCATTCTGCTGGGTGTCGGCCTGGTGCTGGATATCGGCGCCGCCATCCTGCTGTTCGCGCCGCTGTTTCTCCCCGCCGCCGCCGCCGCCGGAATGGACCCGGTGCTCGTCGGCGTCGTGCTGGTGGTCAACCTGATGATCGGCGGCGTCACCCCGCCCGTCGGCATTCTGGTGCAGGTGGTAGCCGGGGCGGGCCGCGTCCCCGCGCCCGCCGTGTTCCGCGCCATGAAACCGTGCTTTCTCGCCCTCATCGCCGCCCTGAGCCTGATGGCCTTCACCGTCGCCGTTCTTGCCCGTCCGTAACCCGCCCGTGACAGAGGAGTTTCACCATGCCGTCACCGTTTGCCGTCACCCGCCGCACCCTCGTCAAAACCTCCGGCGTCGCGGCGCTCACCGCCCTCGCCGCGCCCGCACTCATCGGCCGCGCCGCGGCGGCGGCAAAAACGCTGGTCTGCTCGTCGCTGCTCGCCGAAGACAAGCCGGAAACCAAAATCTGGCAGCAGGTGCGGGACCTCGTCGAGGAGCGGCTCCCCGGCCGCTTCACCTTCACCATCGTGCCCGACAGCGCGCTGGGCGGCGAGAAGGAAACCAACGAGGGCCTGCGGCTGGGCTCCATCCAGGCGGGGCTCTCCACCTTTTCGGTGCTCTCCGCCTGGGTTCCGCAAACCCAGCTGTTCGACATGCCGTTTCTGTTCCGCGATGCGGCCCACGGCGAACGGGCGCTGAACGGCGCCCCGGGCGAGGTGCTGAAGCGCAAACTCAAGGAGCAGAACTTTATCGTTCCGGCGTTCATCTCCTATGGCGCACGGCATCTTCTGGCGCGCCAACCGCTGACCACTCCGCAAAGCCTACGCGGCAAACGCATCCGCTCGCTGCAGAGCCCGCTGCACGTGGAACTGTGGACATCTTACGGCGCCGTGCCGGTGGCGCTGCCCATCACCGAAACCTATGACGCCCTCGCCACCGGCGTTGTCGACGCCATGGACCTCACCATTCCCGCCTATGCCGGGTTCCGCCTCTACGAGGTGGTGCCCAAGGTCATCCTCACCGGCCATATCCACGCCTTCGGCGCGGTGCTGTTCTCCGCCGCTTTCTGGAACACGCTGACCGCCGCCGAACAGGACGTGCTCACCGCCGCCGCGGTGGACGGCGCCGCGTATTTCAACCGGCTGATGGCGGAGGATGAAACCGCCTCCCGCACACAGGCGGAATCCGGCGGCGCCGAATTCCTCGCCGCCGAAGACCGCCCGGCATGGGAAGCGGGCGCCAAGACCATTTGGACCCCGTTCGCCGCCGCCATCAACGCCGGCGCCGCCCTGGAGGAAATCCGCGCGCTGGAAGGATTATGAGCGGACGATCAGGGATGCCGGGCCGTGACGCCGTGTTCCCTCCTTCTGCACGGCATCCTTGTATTTCGCGCTTCCTCATCTCAAATCGCTTGCACGACGCCCCGTCACGTGTAGAATTGTCCGTAGGCGGCCGTATCATATCCGCGGAGAATCCGGCGGCTGCCGCCGGCGTCCGGTTATTGTTGCAGTTTGGTCAGGTGAATCCAACGAAATGATGGTGTTTCACGGAAGCAACCAGGAAGTGAAAGAACCCCGGCTTGTCGAACCGACCCGGGGGCTTGATTTCGGCGCCGGGTTTTACCTTACGACAAGCGGGCAACAGGCCGCGAGGTTTTCCAAAATTGTTGCAAGGAGAAAATCGAACGGTTCTCCAACGGTCAACATTTACGAATTCGACATGGAAACCGCCGAAAAATCACTGTCTGTCCGCAGATTCGCCAAAGCTGACCGCGACTGGCTCGCTTTTGTCTCACACAATCGCATGAAGACCTATTCCGGCGACGCGTATGATGTGGTTGTCGGCCCGGTGGCGAATGACACCGTCATGCCGACGATACAAGCCTATCTCGCCGGGTTTCTCACCGAAGAGGCCACCCTTGTCACATTGAAGGCCAGCAAACTCGAAGACCAAATCACTCTGAAAACCGACAAGGCTCTTTCCCTTGTTCGATTCATCCGTTCATATCACAGCGGCGTGGGAGACGGGAAAAATGGCTGATAATATCTCCTCTGTCATTGCCGTGATCACGCCGGGTATTCTCACACTGTTGATGGAGAAAAATGACATGAGCCTCGAGGAGGCCGCTGAAA
>JAISTL010000225.1 GCA_031272615.1 Methylobacteriaceae bacterium
AATCCCGAGATGGGCGCCCCGGGAAATGGCAATCCCGGAACCGACAATGCATATCCAGATGAACAGGTAGCGGGCCAGTTCTTCGGTCCAGGGCGCCGCAACCTGAAACACGAAGCGGCACAGGACCTGGACAAAAATGGATCCCGTCATCAAAAGCAACATTACCGAGAGAATATTCTCGATTACCCATTCAACAAAGGAGGAGATTTTTGAAATCGCGGAAATCATGGCATACCTCGGTCAGCGAAGGTTGCTTGCGAACCGCCGGGCCGGAACAGGCGAAACATGATCACCCGACCGTTGCTTCCCGGCGTCTTTCCGACAGCGGACGCCCGGTTGCGGAACCTGCGCAACCGGGCGTTCCTGCCGGAGAATCGATCACTTCATGTCACGGATGACATCAAGCCACCCGATGGAATCACCGAGCATTTCCTTGGCGTATTGGTCGTACACCACCTTCACCGCTTCCCGGAACGGCGCGAGATCCGGAGTTGTCACGGTCAAG
This sequence comes from Methylobacteriaceae bacterium, assembly GCA_031272615.1. GTDB lineage: Bacteria > Pseudomonadota > Alphaproteobacteria > Rhizobiales > Beijerinckiaceae > Hohaiivirga. The sequence goes on from JAISTL010000225.1 coordinate 506, forward strand.
CCGTAGTCCTTCATGCGCTGAACCGCCAGAGCGTCCTGCCGCTTCCATTCCTCGCGCTGGAAAGCCGTCGCTTCCTTACCGACCTGCACCAACAGGTCCTGCACATCCTTGGGAAGGGATTCGAACTTTTGCTTGTTCATGACCACCGGACCGGGATTGAACATGTGGTTGGTCAAACCGAGATATTTCTGGACTTCGTAATACTTGTTCGCCCAACTTGCCGTCGTGGCGTTCTCCTGGCCGTCCACCGTGCCCTGCTGAAGCGCGGTGAAGGTTTCGCCGAGCGCCATCGGGGTGGGAACCGCACCGAGGGATTTCCATGTTGCGATAATGACCGGGCTCTCCATACACCGCAGCTTCAAACCCTTCATATCTTCAACGGTATTGATCGCACGCTTGGAATTGGTCACCGAATGCACGCCGTTGATGAACCAAGCGATTACTTTTAAACCCTGTTTATCCGCGATAGCTTCCAGATCCTTGCCGACCTGACCGTCGATCGCCTTGAACCCGTGCTCCGGGCTGTCGAACAAATAGGGGAAGTTGAACAGATTGAAACGCTTGTCATACGCCGACACCACACTGCTGGCAATGAGAACCATTTCAATAGCGCCGTGCTGGGTGCTTTCCAGAAGATCGCGCTCGCTTCCTCCAAGTGTTCCGAAGTAGTTCTGGATAACGATATTGCCGTTGGAGCGCTTGGCGAGTTCGTCCTTGAAGAAGTTCTGACCATGCCCGTAGGGATGATCTTCGCTGACCACAGAAGCGAGTTTGAATTCGTATTTCTGGGCAAAGGCAGTCCCAAATGAGAAAACCGCCATCATCGACGACAGGAGAAGAACCTTCAATGCACTGGATTTCATAGTTTACCTCCAAGTATTATGCGGTCTTCACGACCGGGTTGTTTTATTTTTTCCAGGCAAGCTGCGGAAAAAAGTACGCTGCACCAAGCCCGGCACCAGCATTATGTGGTCAGGTATTGAGTATGGTACCCCCTCACATTGCGCGCGGTTTCCCCTTGAACCGTGCGCCACGGCCTCAGCCGAGCCACGCCTTGACCAGCCCTTCGACATCCGCGGCGGCTGCAAGCGACGACATCTTTTTGTTTTCCTGCTCCCTCAGCAGGCACAACCGCTCGTAGACATCGGCCAGGTGCTGGCGCGGAAACTTGACGGCGCCGTTTTCATCCATATGGATGATTTCCCCCGGGCAGACATCCATGCCGCAGATGCTCACCGGCACGTTGACGGCTTTAATGGAGAACGCGCCGTGCCCGGCGCTCACCCCCGTCAGCATGTACTGGAAATCCATCTCCCGGATTTCATCCACGTCCCGCGACGGACCGTCGGAAATCAGCCCCACCGCTCCGGCACGCTTCAGCGCCGTCACCATGTTGCCCCCCGCCAGGCCGTTCTTCATGCGGATGTTCTCGGGAATATCCTGCTTGAACACAACGATGACCGGGTTGTCGCACGCCCACACGGCGCGCAGAATGTCGGTGAAATCCAGCCGCCCGAAATCCGGGTCCGGCATGCCGAACACCGCCGTCACCACATGGCCGGCGCGGCGTCCGAGTTCCGGATAGATGCATTTCATCGATTGATCGGTATACCAGTTCGTATGCCACGGATTGTACAACCCCAGACACACGTCCTTTTTCTTCGGATAGGTTCCGAGAACATTGGTCACCGACGGCGTGTCGAACTCCTTCAGAAGTTCCATCAGTTCCTGTTCGGATTTCCCCTGACCTGCAGACATGCTATTTCTCCCAAATGTTTGAGCTCCCGGTGAAACATCTCCGGGGAACGGCGGACACATAAGCGCTCCGATGCGCCTCGGCACATTCTTGACCCATCACATGTGGGGGCGCACCGGAGGCGCTTACGCGTTCGGCTATTGACGCTTGACCTCGCAGTTGGCCAGTTTTTCGTAATACCGGACAAGAGCGCTGTGGTCGGCGTCACCCATGTTCTCAACCCTGAGCGCGTGCATCATTTCGAGAACCGCCGCCGAAAGAGGCAGAGGAACACCGACGCCGTGGCCGGTATCCATGATATTGCCGAGATCCTTGATGTGCAGATTGATTTTGAACCCGGGCTTGATGTTGCGGTCCAACATCATCGGCGCTTTCGCGTTCATCACTGTCGAGCCGGCAAGTCCGCCGCGGATGGCTTCGAACACCAGTTCCGGATCGACGCCGGCCTTGGCGGAAAGCGTCATGGCCTCGGCCAGCCCGGCGATATTCACCGCCACGATAATCTGATTGGCAAGCTTGGCGATGTTCCCGGCGCCGATTTCGCCTACCCGGACAACCGAGCCCGCCATGGCCTTGAGCACCGGCAGCGCTTCGTCAAAATCCGCCTGCGCCCCGCCGATCATCACCGACAGCGACCCGTCTATGGCTTTCGGCTCGCCGCCCGAAACGGGCGCGTCGAGCATACGAATGCCCTTTTCTTTCAGCCGGTTGTGGATATCGCGGGCGGCCAGCGGCGCAATGGAGCTCATGTCCACCACCAGTGTGCCGGGCTTGGCGCTGTCGGCAATCCCGCCCTTGTCGAAGGCGACGGCGGCAACCTGCGGCGAATTGGGCAGCATGGTGATGATGAACGAGCACTCGCCCGCCACCTCACCGACGGAGCCCGCCGCCTTCGCTCCGGCCGCGACGACTTCATCAACCGCGGCCTTGTTCAAGTCAAAACAGAGGACCTCGTGCCCGGCCTTGAGCAGATTCTTGCTCATGGGCTTTCCCATGATGCCGAGACCGATAAACCCGATTTTCATGTCGTATTCTCCTACCTTAATCAAAAGAAATGCGTGACCTCACGCGAAAAACCCGGAACGAACCGCTTCCCGGGCAAAGCGAGGGGTTCCCCACGCCGCCCGGATGACAAAGCGTCATTTGTTTTTGTACGGTTCGAACCATTTCAGCCCGTCAACGGTTTTGCCCGCCGGGTTGTATTCACAGCCGATGTATCCGGCGTAACCGGAGGCGTCGACCAGTTTGTAAATGTAGTCATAATCCAGTTCGCCGTCGTCCGGTTCATGACGATCCGGCACGCCCGCCAACTGGCAATGACCGACGAAATCGAAATACTCCTTGAATTTCAGGGAGACGCAGCCTTCCTCCATCTGGGCGTGGAAAAAGTCGAACTGAAGCCTGATGTTCGGTCGTCCGAGCTCCTTGATGTAGTCCACCGCCTGAGCGATGGTTCTCAGGAAATAACCCGGCATGCTGCGCTGGTTGATCGGCTCGATGCCCACCATGACGCCGTGCGCCGCGAAGAAATCCGCGGTCTTGGCCAGGTTCTTCTTGTAAAGCTTCTCGATATCCGCCCGGTCGGCATCCTTGGGCGGATACCCGGCCATCAGATGCACGATGGGAACGTTGGTCGCCTTGACATAGGCCAGAGCGGTTTCCAGACCCTTTTCAAATTCCGCTTCCCGCCCGGGAATCGCCGAGACGCCGCGATCCCCCTTGTCCCAGTTCCCTGCGGGAAGGTTGAACAAGGCCTGCTTCAGGTTGTACTTGGCGAGGGGAGCGGCGACCTCCTCCGGTTTGAACGCATACGGCAGCAGGTATTCAACGGCCGTGAACCCCGCTTCGTGCGCTGCGGCAAACCTTTCCAGAAACGGCACTTCGGTGAACATCATACTCAAATTGGCGGCAAACTTCGGCATTTTCTTCCTCCTGAATCCTCGGATTGCATAAGCTCAGCGCGTACCTGAACACTTGCTGGCAGCAACGCTCCGGCTGTTCGGACACGCCTCGCGATACACCTTCCCTTTCCCCCGGTACATAAAAACCGGCGGAATCCCTTCGCGTCATTCCGGATAACCCTCCGGACACACGCCGTCAGCCTTCGCGCAGGGCCGTCAGCGTCGACTTCAATGTGTTCATCACGTACCCGCCGTCGGTTCCCGAGGCGATGAACGTGTAGCCGAATTCCTTCAGCATCGGCAGCCACTTCATGTTCGGACAATGGAAACCCGCCGCCTTGCCCTTGCTGCGCGCGGCCTTGGCAACATGCTCCAGCAGCTTGACATAAGCCGGATCCTCCACCTGTTTGCGCAAACCGGTGGAGATGGAGAGGTCCATCGGCCCGATGAGCAGCACGTCAATCCCGTCGACGGCGGCAATTTCTTCGGCGTTCTCAACGGCCTTTCCGGTTTCAATCTGCACGAGATTGATAAGCCGGCTGTTGGCGTTTTCAAAATAGTCGGCAAAATTGGAGGCAAAATCGGCGCAGCGGGGAGAACTGGCGACGCCGCGTTCGCCCATCGGCGGATACTTGGTGAACCGCACCACTTCCCTGGCTTCCGCCGCCGTCTGGACAAACGGGGTCAGGATGCCGCCCACCCCGATATCCAGCGCTTTTTTGTAGAGGATGCGGTCCACCCAGGGAACCCGCAGCAGCACCGTCGTCGGGAACCGCGCCACCGCCTGCACCTGGTGCAGCAGAGTCATATTGTCGCCGACTCCGTGTTCCTGATCGATCATCACCCAGTCAAATCCGGCAACACCGGCCATTTCAACCGTCAGCGGGTTGCCGAGATTGCACCAGGCGCCGGCCAGGTATTCGCCCTTCAAGGCGCGTTCACGAATGTATTCCATCATTCTCATCCTTGTTTTCAGTCCGAAAACCCGCGGAAGAACGGCCAACAGGCCGCTCCCGCCGGTAACCGGTCATCAGGCGCGAAGACTGGCGAGCACTGATTTCATGCTGTTGAGCACATAACCACCGTCATTGCCGCAGGCAATGAAGGTGTATCCGAACCCCTTCATCAGCGGCACCCATCTGAGGTCCGGAATGAGGATGCCGCAGGCCTTGCCCTGGTTCTTGGCGGCCTTGCCGACCTTCTCCAGCAACGCGACATATTTCGGCTCCTGAATCATCGTGCGGTAGTTGGTGCTGATGGAAAGGTCCATTGGCCCGATGAACAGCACGTCGATACCGTCGACAGCGGCAATGGCCTCGGCGTTCTCCACCGACTTGCCGGTTTCAATCTGCACCACGTTGAGCAACCGCTTGTTGGCGTTTTCGAAATAGTCGGCAAAATTGCTCGCGAAGTCGGCACACCGCGGTGAAGACGCCACACCGCGCTCTCCCATCGGCGGATATTTCGTGAAGCGCACCACTTCCTTGGCCTCCTCGGCGGTCTGCACATACGGAGTCATGACGCCGGCCACGCCGATGTCCAGAGCCTTCTTGTACAGAATGCGATCGAGCCAGGGGACCCGCAGGATGACGGCGGTCGGGAACCGGGCGACGGCTTGAGTCTGATGCAGCAGAGTCCAGTTGTCTCCCGGCGCATGTTCCTGGTCAATCAATACCCAGTCGTAACCGGCGACACCGGCCATTTCGACGGTCAGGGGAGAGCCGAGGTTGCACCAGGCTCCCGCGACGAACTCACCTTTCAAGATACGCTCGCGAATATAGTCCATTTTCTTTCTCCGTGAATAATTCTGCTGCTATTTCAAGCCGATATCTTTGGCGTTAACGACGACTCGGGCCTGCAATCCGCCATCCAGGCAATCAAGAACATTTTGAGCGCACTGCTTCGCCATGCGGATGGCGCACTCGGCGGTCAACGCCGCGTTGTGGGGGCTGAACACCGTCCTTTGTTGAGCGAACAACGGATGCTCGGGCTTATTGGGTTCATCGACAAACACGTCAGCGCCGGCGCCGGCAATCACCCCTTTGGCGAGGGCATCGGCCAAGGCATCTTCATCGATGATGCCGCCGCGCGCCACGTTGACGACAAACGCGGTTTTTTTCATCGCGGCCAGTTCCGCCGCGCCGATCAGGCCAACGGTTTCCTTCATCGCCGGCATATGCACGGTGAGATAATCCAGTTCCGGCAGCAGCGCCTTGTAATCCTTGACCATGGTGACGCCGTCCATGCCGCTTTCAGCCACGAACGGATCATAGGCGAAAACCTTCATGCCGAAGGCCGCGCACAACGCCGCCACACGCCGCCCGATGCGGCCGTACCCCATAACCAGCACGGTCTTGTCCATAAGCTCGGTGAGGGTGCTCTTGTTGCGCCAGGCGAAATCGCCGCTGCGCACCGCCTTGTCGCCGTTGAAGACGTCTTTCGCCAGAAACAGCATCATCATCAGCGCGTGTTCGGCGACGGCGGTGTAATTGGCGTCAACGGTGATCGCCATCGGGATTTTTCTGGATGTCAGATATGGGACATCGACATTGTCAAACCCGACTCCATGCCGGGAAACGATACGCAAATCCGGCGCCTCGGCCAGTATCTCCTTGGGAAGCAGCTGGGTGCGGATGGTGATGGCATCCACGCCGCGAACGCCCTCGGCGATACCCTGCGGAGAAAGATCCTTCACCACATTGACCTCAACATCCTTGCGCTCGCGAAACAGCCTCATACCCTCTTCATGTATGGGACCAACGACAGCAACCTTAAACATGCGGCACTCCATATTCCTTTTTTGGCGCCCGTCCCCGGGTGCGGGATAATCTTGTTTTCCGGGTCCGACGTTTCCCGCCGGCGATCCCGTTCGTTGAAACCGGTTCCGTTGGGGCGGGGAACGGCAGGCGCCGTTTTCATCCCCGCCCCAACGGCTTTACGCACTGTTCAGCCCCATGGACCCGAGGGGAAAAGTCCACAGGTGAACGTGAGGGCAAAAAGCCCCCGCTCCTGTCATCCGATGCGCCTGACCACGTGCCCGGCTCATGGTTCCCGTCCTCAAAATCGGGGACAGGCGATCAT
>JAISTL010000021.1 GCA_031272615.1 Methylobacteriaceae bacterium
ATGTTGTCCAGTTCCGGCACATCGGGCAGCATCGCTTTCAGGAAACTCTGCAGGATGTCGATGTTCCGGTCGGTCCCGAACACCTGCTTGAAAATGTAATCGGAGGTGGCGGGCAGAAGCTTCAAGGTGTCAGGCATGGGAAAATCCGCGGGTTTTGTGGGTGCTGGTGTGAGCCGTTATAGGAGAAACACCTCAACGATGCAACCCGGAACCCGGCTCCCATCACCCGCCGACTCCACCGGTTGAAATGACGCACCGCCGGCGCCGCGCGCCTGGGATGGCGGACGCCCGCGCCTTTACGGATGGGAACGAGTTTGTTATAACCGGTGCGGCATCCTGTCTGTTACCCTTTCATAAAGTGTCTCAATATTTGGGACATTGTCTCATTATTTGTGTTGACTCACGCATAAATTTAATGCAATGTGACCGGCAGGCAGGCGAACAGGCGCACAACGCCGGTATGTTTTTTCCGCCCGCCGGTTCTTTTTTTCAGGGCGCGGCGTTTCACGCGCCGGTTTTCCGCGGCGGCAAAACAAAACAACAAGGCCTGCCGCGGTTCAGGGAGGCTCGCAGCATGAAGACAATACAGGGTGTGTGCCCGGTTGTCGCCGGACCGTTTACGCAAAACGGCGACGTGGATTTTACCGGTTTGGAGAACCTGGCCCGGCATCTCATCGGCATCGGCGCCCACGGCATGACGCTGTTCGGCATCGCCTCGGAATTCCACAAGCTCACCGACCGGGAAAAAGAGGAGATGGCCGAGCGGTTCATCGCCGTCGTCAAGCCGTCCCCGGCGTTTTCCATGCTGTCGGTGACGGACCATTCCACCGAGGTGGCGGTGCGCCGCGCCCGGCACTACCAGGCGCTGGGGGCGGATTGCCTGATGCTGCTGCCGCCGTTTTTCCTCGGCCCCACCGTCGACCATATCCGCCACCACATGCACTCGGTGCTGGACGCGGTGGAGATTCCGGTGCTGGTGCAGTATGCCCCGGGGGAAACCAAACTGGCGATTCCGGTGGAGGAAATGGCGGGCATCGCCGCCCGCCATCCCAATGCCTATTTCAAAATCGAGCCCAACCCGCCGATGGATTATATCCGCGCCCTGCTGGCGCTGGCGCCGGACGCCCGCATTCTGCTGGGTTACGCCGGTCTCTACATGCTGGAGGTGCTGGAGGCGGGCGGCAAGGGCACCATGCCGGGCTGCTCGTTCGCCGAGGTGTACTTGGCCATCCACAACCTGTTTGTCTCGGGCAAACACGATGAAGCCAAGGCGCTGCACGACAAGCTGATGGTCTATGTGCGCCGCTGGATGAGCCATGCCGAGTTCATCATCCGGGTGGAAAAGATCATCCTGAAGAAGCGCGGCATCCTGGAGAGCGATACCTGTCGGGAACCGGCCTGGGTATTGGCGGCGGACGACGCGGCCAAAATCGACCGCTTCCTCGATGAGTTCGCCGGTTATTTCTCCTGAGGGCAGACGCCATGGACGATCAAAACGACAGCACATACATGGAGGATACGTTCAACCCGCTGCTGCGCGGTGAGCGCGGCGCGCTGAAACGGGCGCTGTTCAAGAGCATGGGTTACACCGACAGCCGCCTGAAGAAGCCGGTGATCGGCATCGCCAACAGCTATACCACCGCCACCCCCGGCCACGCCGAACTCGACCGGGTGACGCGGTTCGTGTCCGACGGGATTCTGGCTGCCGGCGGCAATCCGGTGGAATTCGGCGTCATCGCCCCCTGCGACGGCATGGCGGAGAGCCACCTGGGCATGCGCTACATTCTGCCGGCGCGCGATGTCATCGCCTCGTCGGTGGAAATCATGGTGCGCGCCCACGGCATGGACGGCGTGGTGCTGGTCGGCTCCTGCGACAAGATTGTGCCCGGCATGTTGATGGCGGCGGCGCGGCTGGACAAGCCGGCGGTGTTCATCAACGGCGGGCCGATGTATCCGGCCTGTTACAAGGGGCGGCACTGGGACGGCAACATTGTCACCGAGGCGCTGGGCTGGAAACGCCAAGGCAAAATCACCGCCAAGGAGTTCGTTGACATCGAAAACCTCGCCGAGCCCTGTGTCGGTTCCTGCGCCATGTACGGGACCGCCAACACCATGGGATGCCTGGCCGAGGCGCTGGGCATGGCGCTGCCGGGAACCGGCACGACTCCGGCGGTGCAGGCGGCCCGGCGGCGGCTCGCCTATGAGAGCGGCGAGGTGATTTTGCGCCTGGTGCGGGAAAACATCACGGCGCGGCGGATTCTCACTCCGGCGGCCTTCGCCAACGCCATGCTGGTGTTGATGGCCAGCGGCGGCTCGACCAACGCCATCCTGCATCTGCAGGCCATCTACGCCGAAGCCGGGCTGGGGCACCTGGATCTCGCGGATTTTGACCGGGTCAGCCGGCAGGTGGGGCATCTCGCCTCCATTTATCCGGCGTCGGTCAACGATATGGTGGATTTCCACGAAGCCGGCGGCGTCGGCGCCATTCTGCATGAGATCGAACCGCTGGTGCATAAAGACGCGGTGACCGTCGAAGGCGATATGGCAACACGCCTTGCCGCTACGCCGCCCACCGCGCGGCCGGATGTCATCCACCCGATGTCAAACCCGTTCCGCGCCGATGGCGGCATTGCCGTGCTGAAGGGCAATCTGACGCCGCTGGGCTCGGTGGTGAAATCCGCCGCCGTGCCCGCCGATATGCTGGTGTTCAGCGGGCCGGCCCGCGTCTTCAACTCCGAGAAGGATGCCATTGACACCATCTCGGCGGGGGACATCGCGCCGGGCTCGGTGCTGGTTCTGCGTTACGAGGGCCCCAAGGGCGGACCGGGGATGCCGGAGATGTATCTGCCGATGAAGGAACTGGAGGGCATGGGGTTCGCCGACAGCTGCGCCCTCATCACCGACGGGCGGTTTTCCGGGTCCAACCGCGGGCTGTTCGCCGGGCACATTTCGCCCGAGGCGGCGGAAGGCGGGCCGATCGCGCTGGTGGAGAACGGCGACGTCATCACCATCAATGTGCCGAACCGCACCTTGACCCTGAACGTGAGCGACGCGGAGCTCGCTGACCGGCGCGCGCGGTTTTCACCGGTGCGCAAGGACGTTCCGCCCGGATACCTCAACACCTACCGGGAACGAAGTGTTTCCGCAGCAGAAGGAGCCGTTGTGAAATAAACGCCTTCCTTTCCGGGGAATGCGACATGACCGCGGATTTCCGGGAAAACCCCGGGAAGACGACCAAACCCACCAAACCATCATCATGACAACTGTGGAGGAGTTCATGAAAATCAAATCTCTCGTATTATCGATGGTTGCCGGCGCCGTTCTGGCGATGCCGGCCTATGCCGCGCCCAAAACCATGAAGGTCGGCCTCGGGGTTCCCGAAAGCCACTTTGAAGTGCGGGCCATGAAGGAATTCAAGAAATACGTGGAAGAGAACACCAAGGGCGAAATCCTGGTGGACCTCTACCCGGCCACGTCGCTCGGCGATGACAAGCAGGTGCTGGAAGCCATCAAGGTGAATGTCGCGCACATGAACCTGCCGGGGCCGGCGGTTCTCGGCAATTTTGTCAAGGATTTCAGCATTGTGTCGCTTCCCTATCTGTTCGCGACCCAGGAAATCGCCGACAAGGTGTGTGACGGCCCGTGGGGGCAGAAGCTGATGAAGGAGCTGGAAGGCGCCGGTTTTGTCGGCATGGGGTTCGGTGATTTCGGCTACCGCCACGTCACCAACAATGTCCGGCCCATCACCAAACTGGAGGATTTCAAAGGCCTCAAGCTGCGGGTGATGCAGAATCCGTCGCACATCGCCGTGTTCCGCGCGTTGGGCGCCAACCCGACGGCCATGGCGTTCTCCGAGGTATTCTCGGCCCTGCAGCAGGGCGTGATCGACGGGCAGGAAAACCCGCTGAAGAACATCACCTCCAACAAGCTGACGGAAGTGCAGAAGCACCTGACCCTGACCCGGCACGTGTATGAATGGATCATCTTTGTGGTCGGCAAGCCGTTCTATGACGGCCTGACCCCGGAGCAGCAGAAGATTCTCCAGGATGCGTCCATCATCGCCCGCGACTATATGCGCTCCGCCGTGGTGCAGGACGACGCCGAAGCGCTCGAGGAAATCAAGAAGGCCGGCATGACGGTGACGGAACTGTCGCCTGAGGAATTCCAGAGGATTCAGGACACCGCGACCAAGACCGTGGTTGAGGAAGCCAACAAAATCAATCCGGAACTCTACAAGGAACTGGTGGCCGCCATTGCCGAGGCGAGCAAATAAGCGCTGAACCGGCGGGGGAGCAGGTTTCCCCCGCCCTTTATGTATCCGCTTGCGACAGAATCCACCGCCGGACGCGCCCCCGAAGAGGGAGGCGTGCCGGCGTGTTCCCAAATCCGGAGGGGTTCGGGAACGCCTTGTTTTTGGGGAAGGCCATGAAA
>JAISTL010000046.1 GCA_031272615.1 Methylobacteriaceae bacterium
TTCGGTTTATCTGCAACGGCAAAGCAAGGATATCGCGCTGTTTCGCAGGGACGAGGAGCTTGAAATCAATCCGGAACTCGATTACGCCGCTATCGATGGGTTATCGAACGAATTGAAGACGCGTCTGGCACTGGTTCGTCCCGTCAGTATCGGGCAAGCGGGGCGTGTGGAAGGGATGACCCCGGCTGCATTGTCGCTGTTGATTGGTCGGAGCCGGCGGCGCGGTCGGTGAGTCGCGGTTTTTTCTGTGTACAAGTCGAAATGAGTTCAGTGCTGCTCAGCGGCCGGGCCCCGAGGTGAGTGAGAGTCATTTCAATCGATTTGCGCTCAATCCGGAGTGTCTCGGGCGGCAACGGGGCGGGTCGTGCGGTGTTGCTTTTGGGGCAAAGTTGTGGTGTTAGTGGACATGCGCTGCGAATCCGGCGATTGACAACTCGGTTCCAGGGCGGCTGTGAACAATACGGGTCAGGTGGCGTTGGTGTCGGTTGATTTGTTTGATACTGTCAGGAACTACGGTGTTTCACGTGAAACATGCGGGACATTGGCTCAGTTTGTGGAATTGGTTTTGCGGTGGCAGAAGGTCACCCGGTTGGTGTCGTCTGCGGATGGCGGAGAGGGGCGAAACCCGGGACAATCCGGGATCGTTTCCCCGTTTGTACATGTTTGGTCTCGTCATGTACTTGATTCAATTCAGTTGTTGTCTCATATCGAGTCGTCGGCGAAACGATTGCTGGACTTCGGTTCGGGGGCGGGGTTTCCCGGAGTGGTGCTGGGAATCGCCGGCGCGGAACGGGGGCTGGGCGTGTGGCTGGTGGAGAGCAACGCACGGAAGGCGGCCTTTCTCCGAACGGTTGTCCGTGAGCTGAGCCCCGGCATCCAGGTGCTTCACGGGCGGATGGAAACGGTGCAGTGGGGTCGACAGGCGCCGCCGGAGTATGTCACGGCGCGGGCTGTCGCCGAGTTGGCGAAGCTGCTCGAGTGGAGCGAGTGGGCGTTGAAGCTGGGGGCAACGTGTTTGTTTCCGAAAGGCAGGACCGTCGAACGCGAGTTGGAAAGCGTAAGGCGGCGGGAGAATTACCAGTGGGATCTGCTGCCCAGCGACACTGACCGGGAAGGTCGAATCGTGCGGGTCCGTTTGCGGCCCGGCGTCGGAAGTTGAATTCTTGAAGCACATCAAACAAGAGAGGACTTTTTGATGACTCTGTCCACGTTGACCCGCTCTGATATTGCGATTGTTCAGCGACCGCGGGTGCTGGCGCTCGCCAACCAGAAAGGCGGTGTGGGAAAAACCACAACGGCCATCAATCTCGGAACAGCGCTGGCTGCCATCGGCGAAAGGGTGCTGATCATCGATCTCGATCCGCAGGGAAACGCTTCCACGGGCGTGGGAATCGACCGCAAAGCGCGGAAAATATCAACCTATCACGTGATGCGTAACGAGGCGACTCTTGCTGAGACCATTGTGCCGACTCTGGTTCCCAATCTCTCCATCGCGCCGTCCACCATGGATTTGCTGGGGTTGGAAATCGAAATCGCTCAGGAGAAAGACCGGACGCGGCATCTTGCCAAGGCGTTGGATGGTTTGGTCACATCGCTCGGCAACGACGGGTTCTCTTATGTCCTCATCGACTGTCCTCCCTCCCTCAATTTGCTGACCATCAATGCATTGGCGGCTTCCGACGCGGTTTTGGTGCCGTTGCAGTGCGAGTTCTTTGCTCTCGAGGGCCTGAGTCAGCTGTTGCGGACCGTCGAGCAGGTTCGCGCGGCGCTCAACCCGAAACTGACCATTCATGGAGTCGTCCTGACGATGTTTGACCCACGCAACAATCTGTCCAACCAGGTGGTCGCCGATGTCCGGCAATACCTGGGTGAGAAGGTCTATGAAACCATGATTCCGCGAAATGTGCGCGTGTCGGAGGCGCCGTCCCACGGTAAGCCGGTGTTGCTTTACGACTTGAAATGTTTGGGGTCGCAGGCTTACCTGAAACTGGCGTCGGAAGTCATTCAGCGGGAAAAACTGTATCGCGCTCCCATGGCGTGACGACATTTTGACGGGAGCGATCACATGCTTGACATTGACACGGGGAAAAATCGTGGTTGAGGATACCAAAAGTCGTTTAGGGCGCGGACTTGCGGCGCTGATCGGAGAAGTCGAGGGAGAATTCGAGGGAATCGCCGGGGAAACGGGCGGGCGGGTGCGCAAGGTTCCTGTCGGTTTTGTTCAACCGAACCCCAAAAATCCGCGCAAACACTTCGATTCCGATGAATTGCAGCAGCTGGCGGAGTCGATCAGGGAACGGGGAATCATCCAGCCGATCGTGGCGCGGGCTGTTGCGGATGTGCCGGACACGTTTGAGATCATCGCCGGTGAACGGCGTTGGAGAGCGGCGCAAATCGCCGGTCTGGAAGAGGTGCCGGTTCTGGTCGTCGAAGCCGACGATAAGACGGCGCTGGAATTCGCCATCATCGAAAACGTCCAGCGCACCGATCTCAACCCCATCGACGAAGCAACGGGTTACCGGCGTCTGATGGAGGAGTTTGCCTATTCCCACAATGACATCGCCAAGGCGCTCGGCAAGAGCCGGGTCTATGTCACCAATTGCGTGCGGCTGTTGAATCTGCCCGAATCCGTCCGGGATATGGTTTCCTGCGGTGATCTGTCGGCCGGGCATGCCCGTGCTCTTCTGGCGGTGGAAAACCCCGAAGCGGCAGCCAAACGCGCGGTGGAACAGGGCCTGTCGGTACGCGACCTGGAACGCCTGGCGCAGCAGAAACGTAAGGAAGTCGGCGAAGCCGCCGCCGAACGCCACCGGCGCCGCGGGAGGGAACCGGACCAGGATACGGAGTTTCTGGAAAGCACGCTGGGCAGGATATTGGGGTTGAGAGTCCGCATTGTGCACAACGGTGAGCGCGGTGAGCTGCGCATACACTATGAAACCCTCAAACAGCTTGAGGATTTGTGTAAACTGCTGAACGAGTCGGATACGAAACAATCGTGATGCCATGACAGTTGTAATTCCCACTATCATGTCCGGTGGAACGGGCGCCCGGTTGTGGCCGGTTTCCCGCGAGACCTACCCCAAGCCGTTCTTCAGACTGGCGGACGGCCTGAGCCTGCTGCAGCACGCATTCCTGCGCGCGTCAAAGCTTGCTTCCGGTGGAACCGTACTCACCATTACCAACGCGGAACTGTATTTCGGCACCGAGGAGGATTATGCCGAAGTCAACAGCGAAGGGCTTGCCCGCCACTATCTGCTGGAACCGGAGGGACGGGATACCGCCGCTGCCACTGCCGCGGTATCGCTTTACGTGCAAAAGGTGTTCGGCGACGACGCCGTGGTGATTCTGTTTCCCGCCGACCATCTGATGAATGATCTCGAAGCCTTCGTCCGTTGCGCCCGCGAGGCGGTGCATCATGCCGGACAAGGACGGCTGGTGACCTTCGGCGTCGAACCGACCCGGCCGGAAACCGGTTATGGCTATATCGAGGCCGACAGCGGCCGGGTACTGCGGTTTGTCGAAAAACCGGACGAGGCGACCGCCAGGGAGTATCTCAGATACGGCAACTTTTACTGGAACGCCGGAATCTTCTGTTTTGCGGCGAAAACCATGGTGAATCTGCAGCAGCGGCTTTGCCCCGATATTCTGGATTGTGTCCGCCAAGCGCTGGAGAACGGTGAGAAGACGGCAATCGGCGGGGCGGTTCAAACGCGCCTTGACCCCAACCGGTTTCGAAGCACCCGGAAAACCTCGGTCGATTACGCAGTGTTGGAAAAAGCCGATAATCTCGCGGTGGTGACGTGCGCCGCCGGGTGGTCGGACATCGGTTCGTGGAACGCGATTTCGGAGCTGACCCCCGCGGATGACGCCGGCAACCGGACGACCGGAGCGGCGTTGATGCTGGAAAGCCGGAATTGTTATATCCATAACGACACGCGCCTGGTGGCGACCATCGGTGTCGAGGATTTGCTGATTATCGATTCCGACGATGCGCTGCTTGTTGCCGCGCGCAAGGATGCCCAGAAGGTCAAGCAGGCGTTTGACCAGCTCAAGACAGCGGAAAACCCCGTCTACTACCGGCACCGGACGATTTACCGGCCGTGGGGCAACTATACGGTGCTGGAGGAAGGCGAGGGCTTTAAAATCAAGCGCACAGTCGTGAAGCCGGGGGCATTTGTCGGTGAACACCGGCACCAACACCGCTCCGAACACTGGGTCGTGCTGCGCGGAACAGCCGATATCCGTAAAAGCGGACAGGAGAGTCAGCTGTTCGCCGGGCAGTCGACCTTTATCGCCGCGGGGGAAACGCACCGGCTCGGCAATGCCGGGCAGGAGCCGCTGATCGTGATCGAGGTGCAAAGCGGCGCGTATCTTTCGGAAGACGATGTCGTACACGACGATTGACCGGTCAGGGTCAAGAACACAAACTTCCCCCGGCGGGGTTTTCGTGACGGCTGCGGGGTTTCCTCGTCTTCCCCCGCGCTTCAGCGGGAGGCAACAATCTGCTCGTTGCAACTCCACGATACGCCGAAATCCGTGAGATGACGGGGATTCCCGGGATACAGCGTGCCGACCAGCCGTTTGCGCGGCTCATCGGTAATCGTGCCGATGACGCGGTCAGCGGAAACAATCCGATAGTGCCAGCAGGTTTCGATGGGGCGGGACTCACCGTCCTGCGGGTCGAGGCCGCCGGTTTGTCCGTAATAGTAACACACGGTTCGCCGGTCCAGCACCCGCCAACAGGAGCGAATGTTTTCAACCACATCCCAATTGTATCCCAGCACCCGACCGTCGGCGGCGTGGTACTCCACCGAGTTGTTGCCGAAACTGGCCACGGCGACCATGGTCTTATCCACAAGAAAGGCATGGAGTTCACGGGCGCTTTCCGGTTGTTTCGGCGGCTCTTCAGCACGGGAAACCACAACCGGCGCCAGCACAAGCGCCATGGTCAACGCCACGGGAAAACGGCAAAACCGCATGACTGAACGCCTCATCTTCCGGATTGTCACGCCGACGCATACTGAAGCGGCGCGGTTTCCGTCAGCAGGATGAACAACGCCGACGGGTCCCGCACCCGGCGGATCCGTTTGAGAAACTCCTGCTGTTGAAACTGCCGGGCAATCCGCGCCAGGGCCTGGAGCTGGTCGGCT
>JAISTL010000066.1 GCA_031272615.1 Methylobacteriaceae bacterium
GGAAGGGTTTCGGAAATATCGTCACCCAACTGGGCCGCCGGGTTCTTTTTCTGAGCGTCCGCCAGAGAGATCTCCCGGGCATCGTTCTCCACTTCCTCCACCACATGGAGAAGGCGGTACAACCTGAGCTCGCCGGTGCGCGGATTGATCTCCGCGTGCAGATCGGTGTCGGCGCCGTAACGGGACCGCGAAGCCTTGGCAATGGCTTCCGACATCGCGTTCAGCACGATGGACGGATCAATGTTTTTTTCGCGGGCAACGGCTCCCGCAATCTGTAACAGTTCAAGCCTGTTGGCGCTTACCGCCATGGGTCGCTCCTCTCACATCAGCGCGTTACCGCCGCACAAGGGCAAAACGCGTTTTCTATAAAGTATTTCGCTCAAAAGGTTGAGCGAATTTCTCAAAATTACTCTTCTAATGAGCCGTCTTTTTTCTGGAACCCCGGGTCCGCCGCGGCTCATACTTCACTTCCACATCTTCTTCATCCTGGATTTGCGGCACGGAACCGCGCCGCAGCGCCTCGCGAATCAGATCATCGGTCAGCACCAGACGCGCGTCCGCCATGTCGCGGACCATGAGCAGAACCTCCGCCGCTTCCCCTTCCCGCGCATCGGCAAGACGCAGCCTCACGCCTTCGCCGTCCACGCCGGCCAGCACCCCGCGAAACCGTTTGCGCCCGAAGGCGGGAATCCGCATCTCGATGCGGGCCTCCTGGCCGGCCCACTGGGCGAAATCACCCATGCGCACCAGCGGCCTGTCCATCCCCGGAGAGGATATTTCCAGGTGGTAACGCCCGGAAACAGGGTCTTCCAGCTCCAGCACCGGTGACACCATCTCACTCAGCGCCTCGCAATCCTCGATGGTCATGCTGCCATCGTCACGTTCCGCCATGATTTGCACGGTACAGCCGCGCTCGCCCGTCACCCGGACGCGCACCAACCGGAACCCCGCCGCCCCGGCCACCGGCTCGACGAGCCGGGCAATGACGGCGGCAATGCCCGTTTCCGTAAGAAGACGCTCTTCACTCATGGTTAAACCCGAATCCGGCAATAAAAAAGAGCGGACCCTTCCGGACCCACTCCCTGAAAGCGGTTGACGCCGCAACAAGTTGTTCCGCCCTCTATATCAAGTTTTTTCCGGTGATGCAACAACAATTGCCGCGAGAAAAACCGCGGAGCGAAAGAAAAATTGAATTTATCTATTCCGCGGCGTCACGCGGCAGGGCGTAGGGCAGGCCCAACGCCTGCCACACTTCCACCATCGCCTCGGTGAGGGCGACAATCTGCTCTTCGGTGTGGAACGGGCCCGGCGTCAGGCGCAGGCGCTCCTGGCCGCGGGGCACCGTCGGATAGTTGATGGGCTGAATGTAGATGTCGTGGCGTTCCAGCAAACGGTCGCTCGCCGCCTTGCACAATTCGGCATTGCCGATAAGAACCGGGATGATGTGGGTATTGGTGGGAAGAACCGGGAGCCCGCGGGCGGCAAAGGCCTCTTTCACCCGCCGGACCTTGGCCTGCTGCTGTTCGCGCTCGGCGGACGATGTCTTGATGTGGCGGATGGACGCCGTCGCCGCCGCGGCCACCGCCGGCGGCAGCGCCGTGGTGAAGATGAAGCCCGGCGCGTAACTGCGCACGGCATCGACGATGGCGGACGAAGCGGCGATGTAGCCGCCGACGACGCCGATGGCTTTGCCCAACGTGCCCTCGATGACATCCACCCGGTGGGAGGCGCCGTCACGATCGGCGATGCCGCCGCCCCGCGGGCCGTACATGCCGACGGCGTGCACCTCGTCGAGATAGGTGAGCGCACCGTAACGCCCGGCGAGGTCGCACACCGCGTGAATCGGCGCCACGTCGCCGTCCATGGAATAGATGCTCTCGAACACGATGAGTTTCGGCCGCGCCTCATGCTGTTTCAGTAGCTCTTCCAAATGCCCCAGGTCATTGTGCCGGAAAATGATTTTGTCGCGCCCCGCCTGGCGCACGCCCTCGATCATCGAGTTATGGTTGAGAGAATCCGAGAGAATCAGGCAGTCGGGCACCAGTCTGGCGATGGTGGAAATGCCGGTCTGGTTGGAGACATAGCCGGAAGTGAACACCAGCGCCGCCTCCTTGCCGTGCAGGTCCGCCAGTTCCTTTTCCAGTTCGACGATGGCGTGGCTGTTGCCGGAGATGTTGCGGGTGCCGCCGGCGCCGGCGCCCCAGCGGGCGGCGGCTTCCTGCATGGCCTTGATGGTCACGGGATGACGGCCCATGCCGAGATAGTCGTTGGAACACCAGATGACGATTTTTTTCACTCCCTGCGGCGAATGCCACAGCGCCGCCGGGAACGAATCCGCCGAGCGCTCGATTTCCGCGAACACGCGGTAACGGCGCTCATCATGCAGCTTGTTCAGGGCGGCATTGAAAAAAGCCTCGTACTCCATGGACACTCCCTCTTTCCCGCGCGCCCGGCCCGACGCGCCGATGCCGCCGTTTCCGGCGTCCGGCGATTCACACGGGCGTCGCCCAGTGCCGAAACCCGTCAAAACCGGCGCTTTCCGGCGTAAGGCGCTGTCTTTAACATACAGTGTTCGCGGTGTCTTTCAAATACTTTCCGCGCTGATTTTACCCCGGCGTCCGGCATTTTTCAAACACGCCCGGTCTCCCGTCGGGCGGATTTGCCGAATTCCGGTTGATTTCGACGGGCGTCATCCTGTAAGAATCCTGTCGAAACTGTTGAACCCCGGAACCGTCCATGAAAGACCCCAACCGTGCCGAGCGTCTCAAGGCCGCGTTGCGCTCCAATCTCAAGCGTCGCAAAGTCCAGCTCAGGGCGCGGCGGGAACGGGAGGGCGCGCCGGAACAACCC
>JAISTL010000115.1 GCA_031272615.1 Methylobacteriaceae bacterium
CGGACCGACGGCGGCACAAGCGCCTTGATGCTCTCCTCAAGCCCGGATTTTGTCATATCCGGAGGTTTCTTTCTGAAACCGTAATAATCATAAAGCGTTGTGACATAATCGAAGGAATAGGCCAGTTTCTCAATCTCCCGGGCGATACGGCGAATTTGGACATTGCCGTTGAGCCGGGATATGGAGGCATAAATATTCCTTTCGTTCCATTCGGGCAGGAGCAACCGCCGAATGAAACGTTCTTCGGTGATTCCCTCTACGGAGACGGCGACCCTCACCATGCGGGTTGCCCCCCGATTAAACTCTTATTCCAGATGTCGCCCATCGCGTAGTCATCCAGCCAGATGTCGAGGGCGGCGGAGTCAGGCCGGGAAAACGTGGATACGCCGTCTTTCTGGTCAACCACAATGAAGCATTCCGGTCCGAATTCGTTGGCGAATGTGACGGACTGGGTGGTGCAGAGTATGCGGGTATGCTTCGCCGCTGATTTGATGATGTCGGCCAGCACCGTCATCGCTGCCGGATGCAGGCCGAGTTCCGGTTCGTCAAGAACAACAAGCGGCGGCAGCAGGTGAGGGGGCTGAAGAAACAGGGTCGCCATGCAGATGAACCGGGCGGTGCCGTCGGAGAGTTGCTGGGCGGAGAACGGTTCTTCGCCCGTTTTGTTCAACCACCGCAGGAGGATTGTCCGGTCGCCGTTCGTGCCGTCCGGGACAAGAAAAAAGTCATGGAAAAACGGGGCGATAGTTTGTACCGAGTCGACGATGCTGCCGTAGTTTCCGGGAAAGCGGGTTTTCAGCATGTAGAGGAAGGCGGCGAGGTTTTTCCCGTCACGATAGAAATACGCCGTATCGGTGAGGAAAGGCGATTGCTTGAACCCCGCCGAATCGCCGGTGTCGTTGAAATGGTAGACGCGGCAGTTTTCCAGGTAGCGGCGGACAGGTTCCGCGACGGCATCGCCGCCGCACAAGCCGCTTTCACCGTTTTTCCCGTGCAAAACCAACGGGGGGCGCGGATGGGCCGGGGCGGTAGAATTCGCTGTCGACAAAAACGGTGTTGTCGTTGATTTCCTTTTTCAGCTCAACGTGATAGCCGTCATCGGCGAATGCGAGATCGATGACGGCGGAGTCGGTGGTCCTGGAACTGAAGTGCAACAGGCGTTCCGCCCCGCCGTTCCGTTTCACCCAGCTTTGCAGTTTGCCCTGAGCCAGGGCGTTGAACAGCGAGAAGACGGAAATGAAATTGCTTTTGCCGGAACCGTTGGCGCCGATGAGGATGTTCACCGGCCCAAGCGCCAACTCTGCCCCGCGGATGGACTTGTAGCCCGAAAGCGTTATTTTCTCCAAGTTGCGTGTTTCGGCGTCGCCGTTGTTCATAGTGCTGCTCATCCAGTGGTGCGCGTGGGGTGCCCGGCATCATATTATCCCATTATCCCTTGAAAAGCCAGAGAGAAGGCTGCTCCTACAGCGTCTCGCCGTAAAGGTCATAGTCGTCGGAGCCGGTGATGCGCACGCTGACGATGTCGCCGGCTTTGAGCGGAGTTGGGGAGGAGACGAAGACCATGCCGTCGATGTCCGGGGCGTCGCCGGGGCCGCGGCCCTCGCTCGCCGGCCGGCCGGGGCGGTCGATGATCACCGGCATCACCGTGCCGACCTTGCGTTTGAGCCGGGCGGCGGATATCGCCTGCTGGGTCAGCATGAAGCGGTGGAAGCGCTCCTCCTTGACGTCTTCGGGCACCTGGTCCGGCAGGAGACTGGCCGGCGCGCCGGTGACCGCCTCGAATTTGAAGCAGCCGACGCGGTCGAGCTCGGCCGTTTTCAACCAGTCGAGCAGCAGGGCGAACTCGGCCTCCGTTTCACCGGGGAAGCCGACGATGAAGGTGGAGCGGATGGTGAGGTCGGGGCACAGCGCCCGCCAATTCCCGATGCGCTTCAAGGTTTTGTCCTGATGCGCCGGGCGCTTCATCCGTTTCAGCACCATGGGCGCGGCATGCTGCAGCGGCACGTCGAGATAGGGCAACACGCTGCCCTCCGCCATCAGCGGCAGGATGTCGTCGATATGCGGGTAGGGATAGACGTAGTGGGGCCGCACCCACACCTTCAGCGCGCCGAGTTCCCGGAACAGGTCGAGAAACCGGGTGCGCACCTCGCGGCCCCGCCGCAGCGAAGGCGCGTATTTTACGTCGCGGCCGTAGGCGCCGGTGTCCTGGGAGATAATCAGCAGTTCACGGACGCCGGCTGAAACGAGCCGTTCGGCCTCGTCAAGCACCTCCGCCGCCGGGCGGCTCACCAGGGTGCCGCGAAGCCGCGGGATGATGCAGAAGGAGCAGGCGTTGTCGCAGCCTTCGGAGATTTTCACGTAGGCGTAATGGCGCGGCGTCAGCTTGATGCCCTGGGGCGGCAGCAGGTCGAAAAACGGCTTGTGGCGCGGCGGACTGGCGGCATGCACCGCCGCCATCACCGAGTCGAAAGCCTGCGGACCGGTGACGGCCAGCAGAGACGGAAAACGCGCCGTCAGCTCACCGGGCGCGGCGCCCATGCAGCCGGTGACAATGACGCGGCCGTTTTCCGCCAGCGCCCCGGCGATGTGGTCGAAGGATTCCTCCCGGGCGCTGTCGATGAAGCCGCAGGTGTTGATGATCACCACGTCGGCGCCGGTGTGGTCACGGGTGAGGTCGTAGCCCTCGGCCCTGAGGCGGGTGATGATACGCTCGGAATCCACCAGCGCCTTGGGGCAGCCGAGGGAAACAAAGGAAATCCTGGGGGAACGGTTCGGCAGGGGTTTTTTCGGCATTGACGCACAGGGTGTTGGATTCGGTTGCGGTTCATAGGCCATTTCGCGCCGGGAGGCAATGACCGGCAAGGGGGGCGCCGAAACCGGTGCGGCGACGGTTT
>JAISTL010000190.1 GCA_031272615.1 Methylobacteriaceae bacterium
AATCTCCGGTGACCATCCCGCCGATTTTGGGAATCACCTTGAGGGAATAGAATTCGTAGAGACGGTCCAGCAGCGGCACCTCCACTGTGGAAAACTCCAGACAGAGGAAATGTCCGCCGGGCTTGAGAACCCGCCGGGCTTCGGTCAACGCGGTGTCGATTCGCGGCACGTTGCGGATGCCGAAAGCGATGGTGCAGGCGTCAAAAGTGTCGTCGGCGAAGGGCAGATGCTCGGCGTTACCCTGAATGAACTGCAGCCGGCGGAGGAACTCTTCCGGCGCCCGCCGGCGGCCCTCCTCCAGCATGGCGGGGTTGATATCGAGAATGGTCACCCGGGTTTGCTCACCGCCGTCCCTGAGGATGCGGAAGGCGATGTCGCCGGTGCCGCCGGCGATGTCGAGGCACAGGAACGGCCGGTTCAGCGGTACCCGCAGCCGGGCGACGAACATGTTTTTCCACGCCCGGTGCAGACCGAAGGACATGATGTCGTTCATCAGGTCATAGCGATTCGCCACCGAGCGGAAAACATCGTTGACCCGGCCCTGCTTGGTTTCAACGGGAATCTCCTTGAATCCGAAATGGGTGGTGTCGCTCATCGTCACTCCTTCCCCTGCCGCGCCTCGCGCTCCTTCATAGCGAAAAAACCTCGGCATGGCTATTTTTCTGTACATCGGCATGTGAGGAATCGTCGACTTCTGTCCCCCAAGTGGTTTCATGCTATAGATTGAGGTATGGCCCAAACGGATATCATCTACGCCACCGACAAAACCTGCGAAGCGATTCTCTTGCGCGGCAAGCCGTTGCCCTATCCCGTTCATACCCATGTCTCGGTGCTGACGGCGGGGCTGGTGCTGGAAGGTTCGCTGGGGCTGTGGCGCTGCGGTTCAACAATACCTGTCGGCAACGGGGAAACCTTCACCGTGGCTCCCCATGAACCGCATACCCTGCTGGCCGGCGGCAACGTTCTGCTGCTCACCGTCTGCGTCGATGTGAATTCCCCACCGGCGCCGTTCCGGTTGCCGGACGCGTTGGAGTCACTGTTGCCGGCGACGGTTGACAGGGGTGGCATTCTAGGCAAAATCCCGGAAGCCCTCGCCGCCTGTCGGGAACGCGCCGCCGCAACAAGGCGGGAAGGAATCGCCGCAGGCATTTGCGCCGCCCGGGAACGGCTGGAACGCGCGCCGGAGGAAGACTGGCGCGTGCGGAAACTGGCGGCGGAAGCGGGACTTTCCGTCGGTGAGTTCATCCGCCGCTTCCGCGCCTGCGCCGGGCTCCCGCCCCATCGCTTTCTGGTTCAGAACCGGGTGCGTCTCGCCAAGCGGTTGCTGCGGCAGAACCTGTCGCTCACCGAAACCGCCCATTCCTCCGGCTTTTTCGACCAGAGCCATTTCATCCGCTGTTTCCGCGGCCTGTTGCTGATGACTCCGGGGGAATTCCGCACCCGCAGCCGGTAATTCCTCATCCCGCAGGCGTTTCAGCAGAGCGCCGGGAAAAACTTGGCGAAGAGGCAGAGGCCGTCGGCGCCCGCCGTCACTTCGTGTGGACTGTTTTTCGGCAGAATCGACACGGTTCCCGGCTGATACTCGAGGCTTGCGCCGTTGCTGAGGCAGGTTCCCGAACCGCCGATCACCTCGTGGGTCTCCAGTTGTTGTTCGTGAACATGCCTGCCGATGACCGCTCCCGGCGCGAGGCGCACCAGGTGGAAACTGAACGCGCCTCCGGTTTGCGCCGCGGGAACGATGTGTTTCAGTTCCACGCCCCTGAATACCGGATGGGCCGACCACGGGATATCGGCGAACGCTGTTTCGGCGTCGGGCAGCGCCAGGCGCCCGTTGTTGAACCGTTCAAAGACTGTTGAATTTTCCATGAGTATCTCCTGATGATTGAAGAATGAACCACCTCGAGGCTACTCTTTTCCGCTTCCCTCCGATTGTACGAAATTGCGCTCCATCGCGGAAAATGCCATGATGGCGGACGCAATGTCAGGGAGGGCCCGTGCCCATGCCGGAACTGCCGGAAGTTGAAACCATTCGCCGCGGGCTGGAACCGGTGCTGCTCAACCGCCGCATCGCCGGGGTCACTGTGAAGCGCGACGGGCTGCGGTATCCGTTTCCGCCGGGATTCGCCCATCGTTTGCAAGGACGCGCCGTCACCGCGCTGACCCGCCGCGCCAAGTTCATGCTGGCGGCGCTCGAAGGCGGCGAAACACTGATCATCCATTTGGGGATGAGCGGCAGTTTCCTTGTGGAGAAAACAATTACCGACGCCGACTCGGCGGAGCGCCGTCATGATCATGTGGTGCTGCACCTTTCCGACGGCCCGTTCATCTCCTATCGCGACCCGCGCCGGTTCGGTTTCATGGACTTGACGGCGACGGCGGACGTGCCGAATTCCCGCCATCTCAGCGCCCTGGGTATCGAGCCCCTCGCCGACGACTTCACCGGTGGGGCGCTGCAACGCCTGTTCCACAAGAAATCCGCACCCGTCAAGGCGGCGCTGCTGGACCAGCGTCTGGTGGCCGGGCTCGGCAATATCTATGTCTGCGAGGCGCTCTATGACGCCGGGCTTCACCCGGCCCGCGCCGCCGCGTCCCTCACGGACACGGAGGCGGCGCGACTTGCCGGATGTATCCGCGACGTGCTGAACCGCGCGCTTAAAGCCGGCGGCTCCACGCTCAAGGACTACCGCCGCGCCGACGGTTCCGGCGGCTATTTCCAGCATGACTTCCGGGTCTATGATCGCGAAGGCTGCCCGTGTCCGCGCCCGGGCTGCCGCGGAACGGTGCGGCGCATGGTCCAGAGCGGCCGTTCGACATTTTTCTGCGACAGATGTCAACCTGAAGGAAGAGAACGGGTTCAGGGCTGAAAGATGATGAAACGCCGGTGAAATCTCCGGGGAAGCGGTTGAATCCCGCCTTCAGGCATGTCAATAACCATGCGGTTTGCCGGTGACAGGCGGGGGAGAGATGATATGGGATCGTTTACGGCAAAGGGTTCCCTGGCAGAGAGCGGAAATGGTTTATCAATCATCTTGACGCGCAGTTTCAACGAGCTGATACACCTCCTTTGTTCCTCACCGATACTTCCGGCGACTTTGGTGTTCGTCCCGCGAACTGAACCGCCCCCCTTTCGGGAGCCGAAAAAATGAAACACGAGTTTGTTCCCGCGTTGAAATCCGTAATTGACGGCACTTTGAAGTGCGGTGAGATCGTCGACGACGAAAACATGCTCGACACTTTCGGGATCACCAAGCGGGATCCGACCCGGTCGATGCGCGATGTGATTCAGTTCGATATCATGAGGTTTTGCGTCCATTTTATGCGCCTGACTGAACATTCCACCCGGGACATGGTCGAGTTCATTGAACAATGCGTCGCCCCCGAAATGAGCGCTCAGTCTGTCAAGAAGTTTGTGAATGAGCAACAAACCCTTGCCGGGTCCTTCGCTTCCGAAGTCCCGGAGTCCATCAGGATTTTCACTGAGTTGGACATCGCCTCGCTCGGGTTCATCGAGGGAGGATCGAGCGGAAGCACGGCGATAACAAACACCTTTCGGTTGCTGGGGAACGTGCTGATGAATAATGGGCCGCAGGGCGGATTGGACGCCTATCTGGCCATGTTGGAAACCTATATCGACACGAAAAAAAGCGGCGGCTCCGCCGAGCTGCGGTCAACCGGCGTCGTGCAATGGCGGGACATCAGCGAGAGTGAGGCGAGAGTCGACTCTCCGGCGTCTCAAACCAACGCCATCCGTTGGAAAGACACGGAGCAGCCGGAGTCGGAGCCCTCCCGACCGGATGATTTGCTGGACGGCCTCAACGCACTCATCGGCCTCGCGGCGGTCAAGAAAGACGTCACGACTTTGGTCAATCTGTTGCGAATCCGCAAAATCCGTGAGGAAATGGGCATGACGCAGCCCGAGCTCTCGCTGCACCTGGT
Organism: Methylobacteriaceae bacterium; assembly: GCA_031272615.1. Lineage (GTDB taxonomy): Bacteria > Pseudomonadota > Alphaproteobacteria > Rhizobiales > Beijerinckiaceae > Hohaiivirga. The sequence goes on from JAISTL010000190.1 coordinate 3,937, forward strand.
GTTTTCCGGCAACCCCGGCACCGGCAAAACCACGGTGGCCCGGCTTCTCGCCGAAATCTACCGCAAGATCGGTCTTCTTTCCAAGGGGCACCTGGTGGAGGTGGACCGGTCCGGGCTGGTAGGCGGTTACGTCGGGCAGACCGCCATCAAGGTCAAGGAGGTTGTCGGCGGCGCGCTGGGCGGCGTGTTGTTCATCGACGAAGCCTATTCCCTGACCGTCAACAGGCATGAGAACGATTTCGGGCATGAAGCCGTTGACACCTTGTTGAAGGCCATGGAAGACAACCGCGGTAATCTCGTGGTCATTGTCGCCGGATATCCGGACCTGATGCGGCGGTTTTTGCAGTCTAATCCGGGGTTGCGCTCGCGTTTCAACCGTTTCATCACCTTTGAGGACTACACCGCCGATGAAATGTTCGAGATCTTCCTGTCCATGTGCCGCGGGCCGGGCCTGACCCTGGACGAGCGAGCCTCCGCCCATGTCAAACGCCATTTCGAGACCCGATGCGCCGGGAAAGACAACACCTTTGCCAACGGCCGCGACGTCAGGAACTACTTTGAAATCGTCCTCGCCAATCAGGCCAATCGTTTGGCCGGGAAAAACAACCTCTCCAGGACGGACCTGCGCCTTTTGACCTTCTCCGATGTGAGCACGGGGAGCGTTTAAGGCATTTCCCGTTTTCCCTCATGAATTATCCCGGTCTATTGATTGCAACCGGGCTGATGCTGTAGGGGATGCCTCGACATGACCGCCGCCGGTCACGTCCGGTTTTCCACCGCTTCTTCAGATTATCGGTCTCCTGTTGGTCCCACAACAATGGAATTTGAAACTCTGCCCGTTCTGTTCGGCGTCGCCCTCGTGGCCGGATTCATGGATTCCATTGCCGGGGGCAGCGGATTGCTGACACTGCCGGCGCTGCTGCTCGCCGGGTTGCCGCCGGTGGAGGCGCTGGGCACCAACAAGCTGCAGGGCGTGTTCGGCGCCGGGTCGGCGACGCTGGCCTTCGCACGGGCGCGACTCATCCACTGGCCGACGGCACTGCCCTATGCCGTGGTGTCGACCCTGTCGGGGGCGGGCGGTGCGCTCATCGCCACCTCCATCCCCAAGGAGATGCTGCAGGCGTTCATGCCGATTCTGCTGGTGCTGGTGGCGCTCTATTTCGCGCTGTCGTCGCGGATGCGCGATGTGGAAGCCCGGGCGCGGCTCAATCCGGTGCTGTTCGGCTTCACCACGCCGCTGTTCATCGGGTTTTACGATGGCGCGTTCGGCCCGGGCGCCGGGTCGTTTTACATGGTCGGGTTCGTCACCCTGCTCGGCTACGGCGTCACCAAGGCGACGGCCCACACCAAGCTGTTGAATTTCGGCAGCAATTTCGGGTCCTTGGCGGTCTTTGCCGTCCAGGGCGCCTTTGTCGTTTCCATCGGCGTCGTCATGGCGTTGGGGGCATTCATCGGCGCGCAGCTGGGCTCACGGGCGGCGATGCGCTTCGGAACCCGGCTGATCCGGCCGTTGCTGGTCATCGTCTGTCTGGCCATGGCGGTGCGCTTGCTGGCGGATGCCGACAATCCGGTGCACCGGTTCATCGGCGCTTATCTCACGTAAAAAATTTCGGTTTTTGCGCCTTTGCGTCGTTGACCGTCCGCCGTGTTCAGTTTATAAGCCTCCGGCTTGAGAGCCCGCCCATCGGTGCGGGACGATTGCGTGTTGTTTCCGGGGTGTGCCGCGTGCCGGTCCGGATGTGGACAATGCCCGCCGCTGCGATTCTTCACGAATCGGCACAGTGGCGCGGCTCGATGTGATGAGGAATACCCATGGCGAATACAGTGTCGGCCCAAAAGATGGTCCGCAAAATCGCAAAGCGTACCGAAGTGAACAAGGCCCGGCGCAGCCGCCTGCGGACCTTTATCCGCAAAGTTGAAGACGCCGTTGCCTCCGGCAGCAAGGAAGAAGCGCAGGCCGCCTTCCGCGCCGCCGAGCCGGAAATCATGCGCGCCGCGCAAAGCGGCGTCATCCATAAGGGCACGGCATCCCGCCGCGTTTCCCGTTTGGCGGCGCAGGTCAAGAAGCTGGGCGCCGAGGCCGCACCGGCCTCCTGAGGCGCCGCAACGCCTGTTGCTCCGCAACCAGTGAACCCGGCCGCAAGCCGGGTTTTTGCTGTCGAATCAGGTCATTCGTCCACACAAGGCGGCAAACGCCCGTTTTTTCACAGGACGCGACGGCAAACAATCGGACAGGCATAAAATCGACATACTGTTCAGGTTTGTCGTGTGAAGGGTTTGAGACGGAGACGGGAAAGACGCAATGGCAAGCTTCGGGACACAGTTCAACAACCGTTTTCTTGTGCCGGGCTTTGTTTTCATCGGTATCGTGATGGGTTCCATTTCGTTGTCAGCCAAGGAGTTTCCCGATCTTTCCAAGGGTGGCCCACCGATCGTGTTCCTGACGGAAGACGAAGCTGAACCCGATCGGGATGTGCCGGCTCGTGAGTGGAAATCTCCTTATTGCACTGTCTGGGATGACGGGTGCACGCAGTGCCGCCGAAAAGATGAAAATTCTGAACCCGACTGTGAGCCGATAAAGGAAAGTTCAAGCTGCGTACAAGATCTCGTGGAGTGTAAACAACGTGATGAACTGTTGGTTGCAAAGTATTGCGCCAAATTTACTGTAAGCACAACTTGTACTTCCAATTACCCATTTCAAAGGTATGGGGGGGAAGGGGATATCAAACCGGCCGTTGGCTCACGTGGACTTGGCGTAGGTGGCGATGGATACCATATGTTCCAAGAGATGAAAGGAAACCATATATCGTTGGGCATGGAAGTTTTCATCACGGGTGTAGTCGTAAGTTATCAAACTTATACATTCATAAAATTAAGTTTCGTAAAGAGACCTATCTCGTTACACAATGCGATCCTTGGAAACCGGAAGACTATGAGTGGTTTGTAACCACCGGAAAACTATTGCACTTTACCGGGGAAAATTCACTTGATACTGAAGAAGATTTTCAATTAGTCAAGAGGGCGGGTTCCGACGAGTTGGTGCCTGATCATTATCCCTATACCGAAAACTTTTATGGAAAGGCGTTTCCCAAACCTCCACAACTGCGTCTTCCATACGCTCCAAACTGGTGAACGGAGGCTCGGGGAAATCAGCGGCATGTTGGGGCGGTTGC
>JAISTL010000329.1 GCA_031272615.1 Methylobacteriaceae bacterium
ACCGTTGCACCCAACGGAGGTCGAAAAACCAAAGCGGATCATCCTGCGCTTCCCATGAGCGCGGACGAACTGGCGGAAACTGCTGTTCTCTGCCTGGAGCAGGGCGCGGCAACGATTCACGTGCACGCGCGGTCAGGGGACGGAAGCCCGTCTCTGGAGCCGGACGCGTATGTGCAGATTATCGACAGGGTGAAAGAACGCGTAGGTCGGCGGATGATCATCCAGATCACCACCGAATCTCTCGGCATCTTCCCACCGGAACAACAGATTGCCCTGGTCAAGGCGGTCAGACCCGAAGCGGTGTCCTTGGCGTTACGCGAGTTGGCGCCGGATGACGCGTCTATCGCCCGCCTGGCCGGGCTCATGGAATGGATGAAGCGCGAGCATGTTCTTCCACAGATTATCCTTTACAGTCCCGCGGAACTGCAACGGTTATTCGAACTGTTGCGCTCGGGAACCATCGTTTGGAAGGCTGTTCCAATCCTTCTCGTGCTGGGGCGGTACACTCCGGACCATACGTCAACCCCCTCGGACCTCCTGCCTTTTCTACAGCCCGAACTATTCAGTCTCAGTAACTGGAGCGTGTGCGCATTCGGGAAACACGAGGCCGCGTGCGTGGTGAGCGCAGCGCTTCACGGCGGAAATGTCCGCGTGGGTTTCGAAAACAATCTTCTTTTGCCTGACGGTACGACAGCGCCGTCCAATGCCGCCCTTATCGGGCCGGTGGTCCGGTCGTTGTCGGCTCTTGGTCATCGGCTTGTTTCAGCCGATGAAGAACGTGAAAACAATGAGATTTTTTGGAGGTAATAGCTTAACTGTCAGTTCAATCGGTAATAATATTGATATTACACCAATTTACATCATACAATCAGCATGCAGACTTTCGCCTGTGTGCTCTTTTTTCATGCTTTTATTATTAATTTTAAAGCGCGATATTTGCTAATTTTTGCGGCAACTTTATAATTATACTATTTGATATTAGACTATATCTCAATTTAACTTGTGACATGTCTCCCCTATAGAGAAACCCCTATCGAGGCAGTTCCCCGCGAGCGCGGTTTCTCTCCATATCGTGGACTATCCACCCCGCTCATCAGCGAACAGCCTTCATCGGAAAGTGGAGCTGAACATGAAACTGAACTTCAAGACACTGATCATCGGGACTGTCATTTCCTTCCTGACCGCGGGACAGTCCGCCATCGCGGACGATCTGGTGGTGGCGACGGATACTGCGTTTGTTCCGTTCGAATTCAAGGACGGCGACAAATACGTAGGTTTCGATATCGACCTCTGGGACGCCATCGCCAAGGACATCGGGGTCACCTACAAACTGCAACCCATGGACTTCAACGGCATACTCCCCGCCTTGCAGATCAAGCAGGTCGATGTGGCGCTTGCCGGAATCACCATCAAAGACGAACGGAAAAAAGTCGTTGATTTCTCCGACGGTTATTACGACAGCGGCTTCCTGATCATGGTACCGGCGGACAGCGCCATCACCGGAGGCAAGGATCTCGACGGCAAAGTCCTGGCTGTCAAAACCGGAACCTCGGCGGCGGACTATGCGAAGGAGAATTTCAAAGGGGCGGATATCCGTCTTTTTCCCAATGTTGACAACGCTTACCTGGAAGTGATGACCGGACGTGCCGATGCAGCCATGCACGACACTCCCAACGTGCTGTATTACATCGCCCAGTCCGGAAACGGCAAAGTGAAAACTGTGGGCGAACAGATGATGGCCCATGAATACGGTATCGCGTTTCCCAAGGGAAGCGAACTCGTCGCCAAGGTCAACACGTCCCTGGCCAAATTGAAGGATAACGGAACCTACGCCGAAATCTACAAGAAGTGGTTCGGAGCGGCGCCGAAATAGTGCGCCCGTCCGCTGTTCAATTGTCGGTTCCGCTGACTGAAGCCGGAAGCTTTGTCAGCGGACTCCGCGTTTTTCAAGCCTGTTTTACCACTCCCGGAGGATCACCTGATGGACTTTGAATGGTCGGCGGTTGTTGACGCGTTGCCGTCCCTTTTCAAAGGCGCGAAACTGACGCTGTTCATCGCTACCGTAGGCCTGATGGGAGGGGTGGTCGTCGGCGGCCTTGCGGGATTGATGCGCGCTTTCGGAAACCGGTTCATGAACGCGGTGGCGTTGATCTATATCGAGTTGATCCGCGGCACGCCGATCATGGTGCAGGTGATGTTCATCTATTTTGCCCTGCCTCTGTTGATGAACATCCGTGTAAACCCGTTGACTGCCGCCATTGTTTCCATCGTTATCAATTCAGGCGCCTATATCGCCGAGATCGTCCGCGGCGCGCTTCTTTCGGTCAACAAGGGCTTGAGAGAGGCGGGGATTGCCCTCGGACTTCCTTCGTGGAAAATACTCCTCTTTATCATCGGGCCCGTCGCATTCCGCCGGATGATTCCACCTCTGGGCAATCAGTGTATCATCAGCCTGAAAGACACATCTCTGTTCATTGTCATCGGCGTTGGCGAACTCACACGCCAGGGGCAGGAAATCATGGCGTCAAACTTCCGCGCCGTCGAGATTTGGGCCGCCGTGGCCGTGTTTTACCTGTTCCTGACGGGAACGCTGACGCTCATTCTCCGCGTGGTTGAGAAAAGGATGCGGATGTTATGATAGACAATATCGTCGAGTTCTGGAATGTGACCAAAAAGTTCGGCCCGGTAGTCGTTCTGGACAAGATGTGCCTGCAGATACGGAAAGGTGAAATCGTCGTTCTGATCGGCCCCTCCGGATCGGGGAAGTCCACATTGCTGCGATGTATCAATGCGTTGGAGATGATTGATGACGGCGATATCATCGTCAACGGTATCAACACACAGGACGGCGGCTCCCGTGTCCGGGCGCTTCGCCGTGAGGCCGGGATGGTCTTTCAACAGTTCAACCTGTTTCCTCAAATGACGGCGCTGGAAAACGTCGCCTTCGGGCCCCGGCATGTCCGGTCCATGCCGAAGCGCGACTCGTACGCCCTTGCGACTGAATTGCTGACCAAGGTCGGCCTGGGTGATCGCGGGCACCACTACCCCTCCGAATTGTCGGGAGGCCAACAGCAACGGGTTGCCATTGCCCGCGCTCTCGCGGTCAAGCCCAAGCTGATGCTTTTTGATGAACCCACATCGGCGCTCGATCCGGAACTCCGTCACGAAGTGCTGCAGGTCATGCAGGAGCTCGCCGAGGAAGGCATGAGCATGATCGTCGTCACCCACGAGATCAGTTTTGCCCGGAAAGTGGGGACCCGCCTGATTTTCATGGAAGGCGGAAAGATCGTTTCAGACGGAGAGCCGATTCGTCTGCTTGACCACCCCGACAATCCCAGGCTGCGGGAATTTTTGCAACATGTCCATTGATTTCCCTGAATTGCCCGTTCTGAAACTCTCCGGTTCACATCGGGACATCGGGTTGAGACTCGGAGCATTCGGCAAGCCGACAATTCACCGTTACCTGCTCAAATCACACGTTTGGGCGCAGATCCACGCGTTGAAAGATCATCCGTTCGTCGCCGACGCCCGTGAGCTGGTCCAAAAACGCTTTCCTGAATACTGGCTGGAACTCGAGGGAATTGCCGACGGGGCGGAGGTTCCTGCGGATGATCTGTTTGCCTGGAACTGTCGGGGAGATTTGCTGGCGACCATACCGGACGGTTGCACCACGGTCATGATCCCCGGAGAAACTCCGGTCATCGCCCATAATGAAGACGGCAGCGCCTGGCTGAGGGGCGGATGCGCCATCGCCGAAGTTGAGCCGGCCGGCCGGCGCCCGTTCAAAACGTTTGTCTATCCCGGCTCCATTCCCGGTCACACATTTTCCGTCAACGATGCCGGCATTGCCTTTACCGTCAACAACATCCGCTCGCGGGCGCCGGGTAAGGGGTTTCCGCGCATGTTTCTGACCAGGGCGATACTGGACTGCGCCGTGACCGACGAAGTCCGCCGGATACTCGAGGATAGTCCCCGTTTCGGCGCTTACCATGTGTCTGTCGGGCGCGTCGGCAGTGCTGATATTTTCAGCATGGAGTTCACGCATCACCGGTGTTCGATAAAGAAAATCACCCGCCCATGCGTACACTCCAATCACCTGATTCACGAGGCAATGGCGGAAGAGCCGCAAATCATCACCGGATCTTCCCAATCCCGCCAGGATCGGGGAAATGAACTCATCCAGACAGCGGAAGGAGCGCTTGACCCTCTCGTTATCCTCCATGACGGAAACCATCCGGTTTTTCCGATATTCCGCCGACAACCCGATGACCCGGACGATGAAAATACCCTGGCGGGTTCGGTGTTTGAACTGGGTCAGTCCGGCATAATCTGGAAGGTTTACTCCGGAAACGAGGGCAAATTGCAGTTTTCCGGCGCGTTGAGATTTCCCGGCGGTTTTTCGTTTGACGAACCATGACGGACGATCGGCAATGCCGCCTGGTGCGGGCAGACCGGCCGGCGGCGACATGAGAATGTGAAGCCAGGTCTACAGGGAGTGTGAGGGAAAGCCTGAAACCCACACCATCCTGCCCCGATGTGTCGGGCCGGCACTGTACATGACGGTTTTTATACGTTATTGTCACGAGTTATTCAGTCTTTGCCACGCTTCGTAAGCCGGCATTGTTACTTTCAACCCATCATTCCCTGAGCGCTGCCATGGCCACCCTCTCCTTCCTGAAACTGTCCGGAACCGCCTTCGACATCGGCGCGGCGCTGGGCGCCAAGGCCAAGCCGGTCATCCGCCGCTTTCTGCTGAAGTCCGAGAGTTGGGCCCACACCATGGCCTACAAGGACCACCCGTTTGTCCTGAACGCCCGGGAACTGACGCAGAGCATGTACCCCCGCTATTTCCGCGAGATCGAGGGGATCGCCGAGGGCGCCGGCGTGCCGCTGGACGAGTTGTTCGCCTGGCACTGCGCCGGAGATGTGTGGTCGCTGGAAACCGAAGGATGCACGACGGTGCAGCTTTCGGGATACCCGGCGGTGATCGCCCACAACGAGGACGGCCGGGAGGGCTTGCGTCCGGGCTGTTGTCTCGCCGAAGTCACTCCCGACGAGGGGCGTTCCTACACCGCCTTCTTCTATCCGGGGCTCATCGGCGGGAACGCCTTTGCCGTCAACGACGCGGGCCTGGTGCAGACGGTCAACAGCATCACCTCGCTCTCTCCCGGGCGGGGGTTGCCGCGGGTCATCCTCACCCGGGCGCTGATGGACTGCGCCGGCACAGCGGAGGCCGAAACCCTGATTGCCGACGCGCCTCGCTCCGGCGCCTTTCACGTCACCCTCGGACAGGCGGGGGTGCCGGGCCTCATCAGCGTCGAGTTCACCCATCGTCGTTATTCCGCGGTTCCCGTCGCCGGCATTCAAAGCCACGCCAACCATCTGGTCCACCCCGCCATGCGTCAGGAAGCGCAAACGGTTTCAGCGTCATCGGCCGCCCGGCTGACGCGCGTCGAAACCCTGATGGATACCCAGTTCTTTCTGCTGGGCCCGTTGGGTATTCTCAAGGATACAACCAACGCGCCGCTGTCGATCTTCCGCAGACAGTCGCAAAACCCGGAGGACATCGTAACCCTGGCCACGGCGAATTTCATCATCAGCGAAACATCGGTGGACTGGCGCGTTTTTTCCGGCGACAAACATACACAGCGCCGTTCAGGAGTTGTTCAGATAAACCCGAAAGGATGAAGCGAATTCCGTTCCGCGTTGGAAACAACCCGGATCGGCGAAGTTGCGCGTGCCGACTCGACCGGAAACGCAACAGAGACAT
>JAISTL010000330.1 GCA_031272615.1 Methylobacteriaceae bacterium
CAACGTGACCATGGACATCGAACTGCTGACCCCCATCGCCATGGAGGAGCGTCTGCGCTTCGCCATCCGCGAGGGCGGCCGCACCGTCGGCGCCGGTATCGTCGCATCCATCGTCGAGTAAAGTCCTTTGAAGGCGGGGCGGCGGGGTTTCCGCCGCTCTCCACTCTCTGGTAGAGGAAGCTATGAACGGCCAGAACATACGTATTCGCCTTAAGGCGTTCGATCACCGCATTCTTGAGGCGTCGACCAAGGAAATTGTGTCGACGGCCAAGCGTACGGGCGCCCAGGTACGCGGGCCCGTCCCGCTGCCGACGCGGTTCGAGCGCTTTACTGTGCTTCGCTCTCCGCACATCGACAAGAAGTCGCGGGAGCAATTCGAGATGCGCACGCATAAACGTGTGCTGGATATTGTGGACCCCACCCGGCAAACCATCGATGCTTTGATGAATCTTGATTTGGCTGCTGGTGTGGATGTGGAAATCAAACTCTGAGCCGCAAGGCTTGGAGGCTTGGTAGGCACGCCGAGAGGATACGCACATGCGCTCAGGCGTTATCGCGCAAAAAATCGGAATGACCCGTGTGTTCAACGACGCGGGCGAACATGTTCCGGTCACGGTTCTCAAGCTGGACCAGTGTCAGGTCGTGGCTCACAGAACGGTGGAAAAGAACGGCTATACGGCACTCCAGCTGGGGGCCGGTTTGGCCAAGGTGAAAAATGTCAGCAAAGCTGAACGCGGCCATTTTGCGGTCGCCAAGGTTGAGCCGAAACGCACCATCGCGGAGTTCCGCGTGTCGGAAGACGCGCTGATTCCCGTCGGCGCCGAGATTACCGCCGACCATTTTGTGGTCGGGCAGTTTGTCGACGTCACCGGGACCTCCACGGGCAAGGGGTTCCAGGGCGGTATGAAGCGCTGGAATTTCCACGGCCTGAGGGCGACGCACGGCGTTTCGATCTCACACCGGTCCATCGGTGGTACCGGTGGACGCCAGGACCCCGGAAAAACCTACAAGGGCAGGAAGATGCCCGGCCATATGGGCGTCGAACGCGTTACCACGCAGAATCTGCGGGTGGTGCAGACCGATGTCGAGCGGGGGTTGATCCTTGTGGAAGGGGCGGTGCCCGGTGTGGTCGGCGGCTGGATTTACGTTCGCGATGCCGTGAAACGGCAGTTGCCGAAGGAAGCGCCGGTGCCCGGCAAGTTCAAGAGCACGGCGAACGGTGCGGCCGTTGAAGCGGCTCCCGCTCCCGAGGCGGCTCCCGCTCCCGAAGCGGCGACAGAGGAGACAGTGTGATGAAACTGGATGTCACCACTCTGGACGGCGAGTCGGCGGGTTCGGTGGAACTTGACGATACCGTTTACGGGCTTGAACCCCGGCAGGACCTTCTGCAGCGCTGCGTGCGCTGGCAGCTGGCGAAACGGCGGGCCGGCACCCACGCGGTGCAGCATCGGTCCGATGTGGACCGCTCGAAAAAGAAGTTCGGACGCCAGAAGGGCGGCGGACGGGCGCGTCACGGCGCAACCAGCGCTCCGCAGTTCCGCGGCGGCGGACGGGCGTTCGGCCCGGAAGTGCGCGACCATGCGCACGACCTGCCGAAGAAAGTCCGTGTGCTGGCGCTGAAACACGCGTTGTCGGCCAAGGTGAAAGCCGAGACTCTCATCGTGATTGACGATGCCAAGCTGGCGGAGCCGAAAACCAAGGTTCTGGCGGAACAGTTCGGCAAGCTCGGGCTGGCCAACGCGCTGATTATTTCCGGCGCCGAGGTGGAGGCGAATTTCGGCAAGGCCGCGCGCAACATCGCCAATGTCGATGTGCTGCCGGTGCAGGGTATCAATGTGTATGATATTCTGCGGCGGGAAAAACTGGTTCTGACCAAGGCCGCCGTGGATGCGTTGGAGGCGCGCTTCAAATGACAATCGACCCGCGTCACTATGATGTGATTATCAGTCCGATCATCACCGAAAAGACGACAGAGCTGTCGGCCTTCAATCAGGTGGTGTTCAAGGTTGCTCCGGACGCGACCAAACCCCAGATCAAGGAAGCCGTTGAAGAGCTGTTCTCGGTGAAGGTCAAGAGCGTCAATACTGTCGTTGTCAAGGGGAAGACCAAAATCTTCCGCGGCAGGAAGGGGCGGAGAGCGGACGTGAAAAAGGCGATCGTAACCCTCGAAGAGGGGCATACAATCGACGTTTCAACGGGGCTTTAAGGAGGACGGGAGCGTACGATGGCTTTGAAAGCATTTAAACCAATCACCCCCGGCCTCCGGCAGCTGGTGATCGTCGACCGGTCGGAGCTCTACAAGGGCAAGCCGGTCAAAGTTCTGACCGAGGGCAAGTCGTCTTCGGGCGGGCGCAACAATCGCGGTCGGGTGACCGTGCGGTTCCGGGGCGGCGGGCACAAGCGCGTGCTGCGCAACGTGGATTTCAAGCGTCACGGCCACATCGGGCAAACCGCGGTGGTGGAGCGTATCGAGTATGATCCCAACCGGTCCGGGTTCATCGCGCTCATCAAATACAACGAAAGCGGCGAACTGGCCTATATTCTGGCGCCGCAGCGCCTCGCGGCGGGGGATGAGGTTGTCGCCGGCCGGGAAGCCGATATCAAGCCGGGCAACGCTCTGCCCATCGGCAGTATTCCGGTGGGAACCATCGTCCACAATATCGAAACGAAAATCGGCGCGGGCGGCGCCATCGCGCGTTCCGCCGGCGCCTATGCACAGATTGTCGGACGTGACCAGGGATATGTCACCGTGCGGCTGAGCTCCGGCGAACAGCGGCGGATTCATTCTCTGTGCTACGCGTCGATCGGGGCGGTGTCCAATCCGGACCACATGAACAGTTCCTTCGGCAAGGCCGGGCGGTCACGCTGGCTGGGGCGGCGCCCGCACAATCGCGGTGTGACCATGAACCCCATCGACCATCCGCACGGCGGCGGCGAGGGGCGTTCCTCAGGCGGGCGGCATCCGGTCACTCCGTGGGGCATGCCCACCAAAGGACACAAAACACGTATGAACAAGCGGACGGACAAGTTCATTGTTTCGAGCCGCCATAATCGGAAGAAGAAGGGTTAAGGACGCGTCATGGCACGTTCGCTTTGGAAAGGCCCGTTTGTGGACGGTTACCTCCTGAAGAAGGTGGAAGCCGCTCGTTCGTCGAGCCGAAATGAGGTCATCAAGACATGGAGCCGCCGCTCCACCATCCTGCCGCAGTTCGTCGGCGTGACGTTCGGCGTGCACAACGGTCACAAGCACATCCCCGTGTACGTGAGCGAGGAAATGGTCGGGCACAAGCTGGGAGAGTTCGCTCCCACCCGGACGTTCTACGGCCACGCCGCGGACAAGAAGGCAAAGAGGAAGTAACATGGGTAAATCCGCTACGCGACGTGCCCTTGCGGACAACGAGGCGCAGGCAGTGCTCAGAAGTTTGCGGATCAGTCCGCAGAAGCTGAATTTGGTGGCCGGTCTCATCCGCGGCAAAAAGGTATCGCAGGCGCTGGCCGAGCTGGAATTCTCGCGGAAGCGTATCGCCGGCGACGTCAGGAAATGCCTGCAGAGCGCCGTTGCCAACGCCGAGAACAATCACAACCTGGATGTGGACGACCTGGTCGTCGCCCAGGCGTTTGTCGGCCGCGGCCTGGTGATGAAACGCTTCCACGCCCGCGCCCGCGGACGCGGTTCCCGTATTTTGAAACCGTTTTCCAACCTGACCGTCGTTGTGCGCGAGGTCCGGCCCGAGACCAGCAAGGATTGAGGAGCGCTTTATGGGTCAAAAGATTAATCCGGTGGGCTTTCGTCTTGGCATCAACCGCACGTGGGATTCCCGCTGGTTTGCCAACAAAGCCGGATACGCGCAGCTGATGCGCGAGGACATGGAAATCCGCGCCGCGCTGATGAAGGTGCTGAAGCTGGCGGCGGTTTCCAGAATTATCATCGAGCGCCCGCACAAGAAGTGCCGCGTGACGATTTATTCGGCCCGTCCGGGGGTTGTCATCGGCAAAAAGGGCGCGGATATCGAAAAGCTGCGCGCGGTGGTGGCGAAACTCACCAAGGCGGATGTCGCCCTCAACATCGTTGAAGTGCGCAAACCCGAGCTCGATGCCGTACTCGTGGCCGAATCCATCGCCCAGCAGCTGGAACGCCGGGTTGCCTTCCGCCGGGCCATGAAACGGGCGGTACAGTCAGCCATACGTCTCGGCGCCGAGGGCATCCGCATCAACTGCTCCGGACGTTTGGGCGGCGCGGAAATCGCCCGTCTCGAATGGTATCGTGAAGGCCGCGTGCCGTTGCATACCCTGCGCGCCGATATCGATTACGGCGTCAGCACCGCTTTCACCACCTACGGCACCTGCGGAATCAAGGTCTGGATATTCAAAGGCGAAATCTTGGAGCATGATCCGATGGCGCAGGACAAGCGGTTGAATGACGAAGGTCGTTCGGGCGGTGGCGGCGGCGGTCGTCGTGAACAGGCTGCTTGAGCCTTGACAGAAGGATAAAAGAGGGTCGCTATGCTGCAACCTATGAAAACAAAGTTCCGCAAGCAGTTCAAGGGCCGTATCCACGGCGCCAGCAAAGGCGGATTTGAGCTGAATTTCGGACAGTTCGGCCTGAAGGCCATGGAGCCGGAGCGTGTCAATGCCCGGCAGATCGAAGCGGCGCGCCGCGCCATCACCCGCGCCATGAAGCGCGCCGGGCGCGTGTGGATTCGCGTGTTTCCCGACGTGCCGGTTTCCTCAAAACCCGCCGAAGTGCGTATGGGCAGCGGCAAGGGCGCTCCGGATTTCTGGGCGGTGCGTGTCCATCCCGGGCGGATCATGTTCGAGGTGGACGGTGTGTCCGAGGATGTCGCCGAAGAGGCTCTGCGGCTGGGCGCCGCCAAACTGCCCATCCGTACCCGTATCGTGCGGCGCATCGTATCATAGGAGCGGAGTCATGAAACAGAAAGAACGGGTCGCCGATATCAACGCCATGACGCCGGATCAACTCTCCGATGAGCTGCTCTCCCTGAAGAAGGAACAGTTCAACCTGAGGTTCCGCAAAGCTTCCGGACAGCTGGAGAACACGTCGCGCGTGCGGGAGGTCCGCAGGGATATCGCCCGGGTGAAGACAGTGCAGGGCCGCAAGGCAGAGGTTAAAGCTTAAGGGAAATCAATCGATGCCAAAGCGCATTTTACAGGGTGTCGTCGTCAGCGACAAACAGGACAAAACCATTGTCGTCAAGGTCGAGCGGCGTTTTACGCATCCGTTGTTCAAAAAGACGGTGCGGCGGGCCAAGAACTATCACGCCCACGATGAGCACAACACCGCCAAGGTCGGCGATGTGGTGTCCATCGAGGAGAGCCGGCCGCTGTCCAAGTTGAAGAGCTGGGTTCTGGTCGAGCCCGGGAAATAACCCGGTCGGGTCGAAAACCCCGTCGCCGGGCGGATTCGACTCGACGTCACGGGCGGAAGGCCTGCTACCGGATGGTTTCAGGTTTCCCGCCGGGCCGAAGGCGACATTTTTGCTTGTATTCATCGGGCGGTCAGTGTAAGGCCGCCTTTTCGACACTCATAAAGGCAGGAGGCCATACTCCGTCAGGCGTAGTCCGGCAATTTCCGGAAACCTGTCTGAAACAAGGAAAGGATCACAACCATGATCCAGATGCAGACGAATTTGGACGTCGCCGACAATTCCGGCGCGCGACGTGTGATGTGCATCAAGGTTCTGGGCGGTTCGAAGCGCAAGTATGCTTCAATCGGCGATATCATAGTAGTTTCCGTCAAAGAGGCCATTCCGCGCGGGCGCGTCAAAAAGGGCGACGTCATGAAAGCGGTGGTGGTGCGCACGGCCAAGGATATCCGGCGCGCCGACGGCACGGTCATCCGGTTTGACGGCAATGCCGCGGTTCTGATCAACAATCAGAAGGAACCCATCGGCACCCGTATCTTCGGGCCGGTTCCGCGTGAACTGCGCGGCATGAACCACATGAAAATCATTTCGTTGGCCCCGGAGGTGCTGTGATGGCGGCGAAAATCAAAAAGGGCG
>JAISTL010000331.1 GCA_031272615.1 Methylobacteriaceae bacterium
GTGGAGGCGCCGAAGGGCGAACCGCCGGCCATTTCCGAATCGGTATGCAACCCCGGGAAAGCGTAGGGCAGGCCGACAATGACCATGCCGTGGGCCAGAAACACCGGATGCAGCGACAAAATGGTGGATTCCTGGCCGCCGTGCTGGGTTGACGACGAGGTGAACACCGAGGCGACCTTGTTCGCCAGCGCCTGTTTGACCCACAGGCCGGCGGTCTGGTCAATGAAACTCTTCATCTGGGCGCTCACAATGTTGAACCGTGTCGGTGTGCCGAAAACAATCCCGTCATACTCGGGCAGTTCCGCCACCGTGGCGATGGGCGCCTTCTGATCCAGCTTGAACCCCATCTTCTTGGCGACCTCTTCGGGAACGGTCTCGGGCACGCGCTTGACCACGGCCTCGGCTCCGGCCTCGCGGACGCCGGCGGCGACGGCCTCGGCCATCTGCTCGACATGGCCGCGCGAAGAGTAATAAAGTACGAGAATCTTCGTCATAGTATTCTGCCTCCAGTTTATACCGGGAATTACCATATATCCTCGCATCGGCCGCGGGCAATTGCCGGCTTTACTTTTTCTGTGCTTTTCCAGTTGTTTTACGGGTGGTTTACCAATACGACTGTCGGGACGTCTTCACTTATTGTCCGCCAAAGCCCGCCGGCATACGGTTATACCGGGAGCCGCGGGATTCGGATTGCCGTCCGTTGACAATTTCACTGGAACAGCGTGGGGTTTTTGCGTCAAAAGAGTCGTTGTTTTGTGCCCGACGTGGTATTGAAACAGGCGTGCGGATGGCGTATCCGCAGAAAGCTTGTGAAGCCTCCGCATTCAGTTCCGGGAGAGAAGGTTTGATTATTGTCTATTGCTCGGTCATGCGCGACGGGAAACCCCTGGATTCGCTGGAAGGCGTGAGAATTCAGGAGAACGCGCCGCTTCCTGAAAACGCTGTCTGGATTGACCTGCTCTATCCGGAAAAGCACGAGGAGGGGCTCGTCGAACAGTGGTTCGGAATCGATATCCCGACCCGGGAAGAAATGGCGGATATCGAGCCCTCCGAGATTCTCTATTTTGAAGACAACGCCCGCTACATGACGGCGCGGGTGCTGTGCCACACCGAGGCTGACGGCCAGCACCTGACGGATGTGTCGTTCATCCTGGTGAACGGCAAGCTGGTCACCGTGCGTTATGAGGCGCCGACATCCTTTTCCATGTTCATTTCCCGGGCGGCCAAGCCCGGCGGCTGCCCGCCGCTGGCCGAGGGGGTGCTGGACGGACTGATGGAGGCCATCATTGACCGCGCCGCGGAAATTCTCGCGGTTTCGGGCAAGGAAATCGATTCGCTCTCCCATTCGGTGTTCCAGGCAGGCAACAAATCCGCCGGCAGCAAACAGCGCAGCGGTGAGATTCGTTACCGCCGGGTGCTGGGAATGCTGGGCCGCAAGGCCGACGTCGTTTCCAATGTGCGGGAAAGCATGGCGTCCATCGAGCGCCTGCTGCTGTTCCTCTCGGTCAACCTGCAGCGGCCGCAGAAGGCCAGCGGGTTTCAGGCGGAATGGCGCACGGCGGTGCGCGACGTGCAGTCCATCGAGGAGCACGCGACCTTCCTCTCCAACAAAATCCAGTTTCTGCTGGACGCCACCCTCGGCCTGGTCAACATCGAACAGAACGATATCATCAAGCTGTTTTCGGTGGTTTCGGTGGTGTTCATGCCGCCGACGCTCATTGCGTCCATCTACGGCATGAATTTTTCCTTTATGCCGGAACTGCAATGGGTGCTGGGCTATCCCATGGCGCTGCTGCTCATGGTGGCCGCCGCCGTGTTCCCCTATGTGTTTTTCCGCTGGAAACGGTGGTTGTAGACGGTATAACGATGGATTTGGCGCCGGGGTGAGTCTACAACGCGTTGAAAGACTCACCGCCGCGACAAGGCGCGCACCCAGGAGGAAGTTGAGGAATGTCCACAATAGAAAAAGTGCTGACCCGTATCGATGCCGGTTTGGACGAGGCGTCCGGACGGTTGATTGACTGGTTGAAAATCCCTTCCATTTCAACGGATTCACGCTACGCCGACGATATGCGCCGCGCTGCCGCCTGGCTGGTGGAAGACCTGAAGACTCTCGGCTTCGAGGCGGAGCCGCGGGAAACCGGCGGGCATCCGGTGGTCTACGCCCGCTCGCCCTCGCGGCCGGGCAAAAAACGGGTGCTGTTCTACGGGCACTATGACGTGCAGCCGGTCGACCCGCTGAGCGCCTGGAAAAACCCGCCTTTTGAAGCGAAAATCGCAACTCTGCCCGACGGCCGCCAGGCGTTTCTCGGCCGCGGTTCCTCCGATGACAAGGGCCAGACCCGCACCTTCCTGGAGGCGCTGAGGGCCTTCAAGGCGGAAACCGGGGAATTCCCGGTGGACGTGACGGTGCTGGTGGAAGGCGCCGAGGAAGACGGTTCCAAGTTTCTGCCGGAATATGTGGAAGCGCACAAGGACGAACTGGCGGCCGACGTGGCGCTGGTGTGCGACACCGGCCGCTGGAACGAGGATACGCCGTGCATCACCACGTCGCTGCGCGGGTTGCTCTACACGGAAATCGTCGTGCACTGCGCCAACCGGGACCTGCATTCCGGCCATTACGGCGGTTCGGCGCAAAACCCGATTCACGTGCTGGCGCGGATTATCGCTGACCTGCACGATGACAACGGCGCCGTCACCATTCCGCACTTCTATGACGGCGTTCCCGAAACTCCGCCGGACATTCTGGAGCAGTGGAAACGCATCGGCATGACGCCGGAAAGCTATCTCGGCCCCATCGGCCTGAAGTATCCCAGCGGCGAAAAAGACCGTATGCTCATTGAACTGATGCAATCGCGCCCGTGCTGTGACGCCAACGGCATCATCGGCGGCTACACCGGGGAGGGCACCAAGACGGTGATCGCCGCCGAGGCGCGGGCCAAGGTGTCCATGCGTCTGGTGGGCGATCAGGACCCGGAAAAAATCGCCGCCAACTTCGAGGCGTTCATCAGGGAGCGCATCCCCGCCGATTGTTCCTATGAGCTCATCGTGCACAAGGGCTCGCGGGCGGTGGCGCTGCCCTATGACATGCCCGAGCTGGCGCTGGCCCGGGAGGCGCTCAAGGAGGAGTGGACCAGGGAGCCGGTGGTCATCGGCATTGGCGGCTCCATCGGCATCATCGGCAGCTTCAGATATGTTCTCGGACTGAACGTTCTGCTGGTCGGCTGGGCGCTGGAGGATGACTGCATCCATTCGCCCAACGAGAAGTATGACGTCAGGAGCTTCCACAAAGGTATGCGCAGCTGGGCGCGGATTCTCGAAAGACTGGGCGGCTGAGCGGCGCCGGTTGCACTATCACAACTATAATCATCTGGAGATGAAAATGTCGGAAAAACCGTGGTACTCACAGACATGGAACTTCTATAACGGCAAATGGGTCGAGGGCAATCCGGCGCTCATCGGCCCGCGCACCCACTCCTTCTGGATGGCGTCGTCGGTGTTTGACGGCGGCCGGTTTTTTGAAGGCGTGTCACCGGATTTGGACACCCACTGCGCCCGGGTCAACCGTTCGGCGCTGGCCGTCGGTCTGCAGCCGACGATGCAGCCGGAGGAAATCGTCGCTCTCGCCAAGGAAGGCGCCAAGAAGTTCGGCCCCGACGCCGCCATTTACGTCAAGCCGATGTACTGGTCGGAACGCGACGGGCTGTTCATGGTGTCGCCGGACCCGGAGTCGACGGCGTTCTGTCTGTGCCTGTTCGAGGCGCCGATGCCGCCGGTGGGCAATGTCAACGTGATTACCAAGTCGCCGTTCTACCGCCCGACGCTGGACACCATGCCGACCAACGCCAAGACCGGCGCGCTCTACCCCAACAACGCGCGTATGCTGCGCGAGGCCCATGCCCGCGGCTTCAACAACGCCCTGGTGCTGGACAAGCTCGGCAATGTGGCGGAAACGGCCTCGGCCAACATCTTCCTGGTGAAAGACGGCGTGTTCCGCACGCCGGTGGCCAACGGCACGTATCTGGCGGGCATCACCCGGGCGCGTATGCTGAAACTGCTGCGCGACGCGGGTGAGCAGGTGGAGGAAGCGGTGCTGACCTATCAGGATTTCCTCGATGCCGATGAAGCCTTCACCACCGGCAACTACCACAAGATCGGCCGCGTCGGCCGGATTGACGACGTGGAATACAAAACCGACAAGGGGTACCGGCGCGCCCGGCAGCTCTATTGGGATTTCGCCCACAGCAAGTGACGAAGGGCGACGCCCGGGACGGCGGACGCCCTCGTCCGCCGCCTCACCCCTGCCGGTCGGCGGGTTGCAACACGTGACAGCGTGAGCCTTTTCCGGAGTCTTTTTTGAATTGACTCCGGGACTGTATGCCAAGCTGCTGAAAAATCAAAGCGGATTGCGCTTTGGTCGCATCATCGGCGCGAAACCGGATTGTCGGCACGGTCTTCAATCCTATCGAATCTTCAATCGTAACCGGAACAGCTTGAACAGCGCCACCAGCGCGGCGGCGTAGAGCAGCGCGCCCGCGGCGCCGACGGCCATCAGTGTCAGGCCTTCGGGCCACGGGTAACCGGCAAGCGCGACGGCAGCCGGGCCTGGGGCGGTGAGGGCAAAGGCGGCGAGGGGCAGCGCGGCAAGCGCCGCGGCGAGGCAATAGAGCGCGAGGGAGCGGTCAGGCCGGAGGGTGCGCCGCCGCAAGCCCAGGCTCAACAGAATGCCGAGATTGAGCCACGCGCCGAGGGAGGTTGCCAGCGCCAGGCCCGGCGCGCCCAACGGGCCGACCAGGATGATTTTGAGGACGACATTGAGAGCGACGGCAATGAGCGAGGCAATGACGGGCGTGCGGGTATCCTGCCGGGCGTAGAACCCGGCGACGGCGGAGCGAATCAGCATCACCGCCGGCAGACCCGCCGCGTAGGCGAACAGCACATCGGCGGCGGCGCGGGCAGCCTCGAAATTGAAGGCGCCGCGCTTGAACAACGCGGTGAGGATGAGGTCAGGCAGCGTGAGAAACGCGACGAAAAACGGCACGGTGAGAACGAAGGTGAGGGCGGCGGCGCGGTTTTGCGCGGCAAAGGCGCCCGACTCGTCGCCGGTGCCGAGTTTGCGGCTCATTTCCGGCAGCAGCACCGTACCGACGGCAATGGCGATGACGCCGACGGGCAGCTGGTAGAGGCGATCGGCGTAATAGATGGAGGAGACGGCGCCGGTGGGCAGCAGTGAGGCGATCAACGTGTCGGCGAACATGGCGATCTGGATGCCGGCGGAGCCGATGACCGCCGGGCCGAGCGCGCGGAAAAACTCGCGCATGTCGGGGCTGAGCACCGGCTTTTTCAACCCGACGCTGAGTCCGGCCCGGCGCACGGCGCCGTAAAGCAGCAGAAATTCCAGCACTCCCGCGAGGCAGAACCCCCAGGCGGCGGCGTGCCCGGCGGTGGGAAAGTGCACGGAGACCAGAAGCGCCGCCACCATGGTGACGTTCATGATCACCGGCGCGGCGGCGGCGGCGGCGAAACGGCCGTGGGCGTTGAGGATACCGGAGAGCACCGTGACCAGGGTGACGAACAGCAGATAGGGGAAGGTGATGCGGGAGAGCGCCACCGCCAGGTCATAACGGCTCGGGTCTTCCGGGAAGCCGAAGGTGAGGGCGTAAACCAGCCAGGGCATGCCGATGAGCGCCAGAACCAGGATGACGGCCTGAAACATCAACACCAGGCTGAAGATGTGGGCGGCAAAGAGGGCGGCGCCGGAGCGGTCTGCCCCGGCGAGAAGCCGCGAGTATTTGGGGATGAAGGCGGCGTTGAAGGCGCCTTCGGCGAAGATGGCGCGGAAATGGTTGGGGATGCGCATCGCCACCACGAAGGCATCGGTCACCGGCCCGGCGCCCATGATCGCCGCCATGCAGGCGTCGCGCAGAAATCCGGTGACGCGGGAAACCAGGGTCCAACCGCCGACGGAGAGGATTTTGCTGAGCACGGGAGGAAACCTTGGTTTGGGATGGGCGGAGATAACGGGCGGATACGGGTTCGACAGATATGAACCACAACAACGGGTTGTCGGCATACGGAAAATCACCGCTGTCAACAACAAAAGGGCTGAAGGCGGCCTTCAGCCCTTTTGAAACGGCGAACGCGGCGGTGATTACTTCACGGCGGCGTCGAACAGTTCTTCGGCGTAGTCCCAGTTGACCAGGTTTTCGACGAAGGCCTTGAGATAATCGGCGCGGCGGTTGCGGTAGTCAATATAATAGGAGTGCTCCCAGACATCGACGCCGAGAACGGGCTTCGCGCCGGAAACCAGCGGGTTTTCACCGTTGGGGGTTTTCAGAATGATCAACTTGCCGTCTTTGACCGCAAGCCACGCCCAGCCGGACCCGAACTGGCCGACGCCGGCCTGGATGAAATCAGCCTGGAACTTTTCGAGCGAGCCGAGATCTTCAATGATCTTCTTTTCCAGTTTGCCGGGAACCTTGCCGCCGCCGTTGGGCTTCATCCATTTCCAGAAATGAATGTGGTTATAATGTTGGGCGGCGTTGTTGAAGAGGGGTTGATTCTGCCCGTAGGCGCCGGTGACGATCTCCTCAAGAGTTTTTCCCTCCAGTGACGTGCCCTTCAACAGAGTGTTGCCGGTGGAAACATAAGCAGCGTGGTGCTTGTCATGGTGGAATTCGAGGGTTTCTTTCGACATGTAGGGTTGAAGGGCGTCATAGGCGTAGGTGAGTTCTGGAAGAACAAAGGACATTTCTCTCTCCTTGTGGGTTATGTTTAACAAAAATTAAAAGAATCACGTGTACGGTGCACCAAAAGTGTACGGTTTACTATGCCGTTCGCTTCAAGAATCAGGTAAAAGACAAGTGAAGGTCGGGTTGAACTCTTTTTGGACCCCGCGGTTGCCGAATGCATAAGCGGACTGACGCAAAATTGCAAGAGCGAGGTGCAGGAAGGGTGTTGGCCCCGCGGTTTTCGTGCATGCGCCCGGTAGTGGGAAAGGAATAATAATGTCCGGTATCCTGTGGCTGTTCTCCATCCTCCAGTTCGGACTGGGCGGGTATCTGCTGGTGACGGGTTATAGAGATGAATTCGAGGGAATTCTCGGTTGGGCGTTTCTCACAGGCGGCTGCATCCTCATCGCGTCGGGTTTCACTTCCATCGGCATGGCTTTCGTCATCCAGAAACTGGAGGGAATTCGCAAGGTGTTGAGCGGTTCCGTGAGAAAGCCCCAAAACGTTGCGGCTGCTGCGGTTGCCGGCGCGGGACGCCCGCCTTTGCCGCCGCCGGGCGGCAGGGCGCCGGCGCGGGAAACGCCGACGCACGCGGAACCTCCGGTTTTCCCGCCGCCTCCTGTCCCTCCCGTGCCGCCGACGACGCAGGCGGAACCTCCGGTTTTTCCGCCGCCTCCCGTTCCTCCTGAATCGTTTTCCACCGTTGAACCGTCGCGGGAAGAGCAACCTGCGGACTCCGCGCCGCCTCCCTCGTTTCCGTGGCTGCGTCCGCAACCGGTCGTGAAGGAAACCGAAGAGCCGCTGTTCCCGGCGGACTCTTTCCATGA
>JAISTL010000332.1 GCA_031272615.1 Methylobacteriaceae bacterium
ACACTATCCGCTGAGTGGCAGGGGTTGTCGCTGCCCCGCGCCGTGTGGGGCGCGCTTCCCGCCCGTTACCGGGCGTCGTTTGCCATCGAGCCGCTGCGGCTGCTGCTGCCCAAGTGCGTGAATCCGGCTGTGCCCGCCGGCGCGCCGATGTATGTCGTCGGCTTTTTCAACTCGCCCAGCGGGCTCGGGCGCGGCGCGCGTCTGTTCGTGCGGGAGCAGCAGCGGGCCGGGCTGAAGGTCCATGCCGTGGATGTGAGCCGTCTGCTGCGGGTGGAGCCGGTCCCGGGCCTTTATGACGGCCCGCTCGTTGCGGGCGACGCCTTTGCCGCCCATGCCGGGCCGGGCACGGTGGTGGTGCACGCCAACCCGCCGGCCTTCATGGCGGCGTTGTGGGCGGTGCGCCGGCTGCTGCCCGGCAAGCGCATCCTGGCCTATTGGGCGTGGGAGCTGGAGGACATCCCGCCCGTGTGGGCGCGCTGTTTCGACCATGTCGATGAAATCCTGGTGCCCAGTTCCTTCGTGGCCGAGGCGGTGGGCAGACGCACCACCAAGCCGGTGCGCGTTCACCCGCACGCGGCGCCGGAGCCCACCCCGTTGCGCTCATCGCCGACACGGCCGTTCACCGTTCTGCATGTCAGCACGTTTCGCAGCGGGTTTTTCCGCAAGAACCCGCTGGGCGTGGTGGAGGCCTTCCGCCGGGCCTTCGGCGACGCCTCCGATGCCTGCCTGCTGCTGAAAATCAGTGACATCGACGCCTATCCCGAGGGCTGGAAGCGGCTGCGCAGCGCCGCCGAGTCCGCCAACATCCTGTTCTGCCTCGGCTCGGTGAGCGAGCAGGCCGTCAATGACCTCTACGCGCGCACCGATGTCTATATGTCGCTGCATCGCTCCGAGGGCTACGGGCTGACCATCATGGAGGCGATGCGCCACGGCCTGCCGGTGATCGCCACCGGGTGGTCCGGCAATATGGACTTTATGGATACCGCCCGCTGCCGCGCCGTGCCCTACACCCTGGTGCCGGTGGACGACCCGCAGGGCATCTACACCATCGACGGCGCCGTGTGGGCGGAGCCGGATATCGCCGCCGCGGCAAAAATGCTGCGGGACATGAAAGACACCGAATTTTCCCGGAGGGCCTATGCCTGAAACCAGAGTGCTCATTATTTCAACCTGGGAGATTCCCTGCGGAATCGCCTCCTTTGCCGCCGTTCTCAAATCCCATCTCGACGGCGAATTCGCGGTGGATGTCGCGCCGCTGGACCCGGACATGCTCAAGCGCTTCCCCAAACCCTTCGGCGACGCCGCCATCGCCGACATCGTCGCCAGGGCCGCGGACTACGATGTCGTCAACATCCAGCTGGAATGGGGCACCCTGGGAACGAGCCTGCCGGTCATCACCCGCCGGTTCGAACAGCTGCTGCGGTGCAACGCCCACATCATTCTCACCCTGCACACGCCGGTGAGCGTGGGGGACGGCGGCAAACTCACGAGCCATCTGAAACGGCTGCGGCTGCTGAGCGCCGCCAAGTGCCTGCCGGCGGAAGGCGCGCGCCTCTATTACGACCGGCGCAAGCGTCTCCTCATCCGCGACGCGGCGGCGCGTCTGGGCAACGGCTTTCACGTCATCGTCCACACCGCGCGGGAACGCAAATATGTCACCCATCTCTGCGGCGTGGCCAACACCCATGACCACCCCCTGAGCCACATCCGGCCCGATTGGCCGGAGCGGTTGCAGCGCGACGCGCCGGCCCTGCGCGCCCGTTTGGCGCAACGCTTCGGCGAGGGCAAAACCCTGGTGGGGTTCTTCGGTTTTCTCGGCGCCCGCAAGGGGCTGGAAACCGCCATCGGCGCGCTGGAGCTGCTGCCGGAGAACCATCTGCTGCTGATTTACGGCGCCATCCACCCCGACGCCATCACCCGGGACACGCCGATTGACCCCTACCTGGCGCGGGTGCTGACGCGGCTGGGGTATGGCAATCTGCTGCCGGCCAAACCGGAGAGCAGCGCCAGGGCGGCAAAGGGCGCCGCCAAAACCGACGCCGCTCTGCCGGAGGAGGAACCGTTGAAGAAACGGGTGTTCTTCATGGGCTCGCCGGATGATTATGAATTCGCCGAGGCCATCGCCGCCATGGACGCCTGCGTGTTCCCCTATCTCGAAACCGGGCAGAGCGCCTCCGGCCCGGTGTGCCAGGCGGTGGAGCTGGACAAGCCGACCTATCTCTCCCGCGCCCTGAATTTCCTGGAACTGGAAAAGTATTTCCCGGGCCGGTTCCGGTTGTTCGACATCGGCAACTGCGTGCAGCTGGCACAGCAATTGAGCGAACCGCCGATCCCGCCGGCATCGCCTCTCCCCTATTCCATGGCGACGCAACGGGAGCTTTATGCGGGGCTTATCCGTGAGCTTGCCGGTTAAGACATTTCAGTCACCGAGGTTTCAACCGGTATCGGGCAGTGCCGTCACTTCAAGAAACGAGGAAAGAATAGATGAACTCTTTTGATCAGGCTGTGATTGACCGGCTTCAGCGCAAATTGGACGAGATCGAAAAGCGGGTTAAAATGGAGGGGTCCTATACCCGTATCGATCCGTATATCACCGAACAGACCGAAGCGGGCATCACGTTTCGATTCATCATTTACCACACCGAATCGAAACTGTGGTTCGACGCCGGTTACACCGATGGAGCGATGCACACCGTCTCGCAGAACAACCTGTTGCGGGAAGATGATATCGTCTTCGATCTCGGCTGCAACAGCGGTTT
>JAISTL010000114.1 GCA_031272615.1 Methylobacteriaceae bacterium
ACAGCACCGCTTCGCCCAAGTGTTCCAGCGCCTGCCGCAGGTTTTCGTTGGGAATCCCCTCGACAGCGGCGCGGATACTGCTCCGCTCCTCGTCCGTCAGCGGGCGTTCTTTGCGTGTCGGCGGTTCGGGCCGCGCCACAGCCCATAGCCGATTTGCTGGACGGATGCCTCGCTCCGAGCCTGAGAGCACGGGGCTTTGCGGAATCCGGCTTTATCGCGACTTGGCCGGATGTTGTCGGCGCCTCACTTTCCCTCTATTCCCGCCCGCTGAAAATCGACTGGAAAGGCCGCAAGCGCAAAACAACCCCCGGCGGCGGGACAGAACCGGCGACCCTGGTGGTGCTGGTGGAAAGCGCCTTCGCCCTGGAACTCCAGCATATGGAAGCGACGATTATCGAGCGCATCAACACGCTTTACGGCTGGCGCTGTGTCGACCGGCTGGTGCTGAAACACGGGACGGTGGCGCGGCCCGAACCGCCGAAACGCAAAGAACGCCCGCTGACGGACGAGGAGCGGAGCAGTATCCGCGCCGCTGTCGAGGGGATTCCCAACGAAAAACTGCGGCAGGCGCTGGAACACTTGGGCGAAGCGGTGCTGTCTTCAAGAAAAACGCGGTAGAGGCGGGGAATCCCGGATTACCGGAGACCGGTGGTTCAGCGGAGTCGAAATCCAGCCTGCATAATTTCTGCTGGACGGGCTCTCTTTTCCCTTGCGGAACCGGCAGGATGGGCGATAATCCGGTTGGTTCCCGTGAAAAATGTTCCGCCGGAAACGAAATGCTCGTTTCCGGGCGGCAAGCTGTGGTAAGCATCCCGGGAGATACGAATCCGCGATTCGCGGGAGGCGAAATGGAGCGAAATAGAATGACAGTTCGGCACACGTATTCGAAGATGATCGTCGCGGGCGCCTGCCTCGCGGGCATTATGTTTTTTCAGGGGGTTGCTTCGGCGCAGATCAATCCGGCGTCGTCTTCGACGTTGCAGCCGTTGGATGCCAAGGGTATTGAAACACTGAACCAGCCGTCGCCGCTGGGAGACATTGTCTACGGAAATCCCGACGCGAAGGTCACGGTGGTCGAGTTTTCGTCCATCACCTGCAGCCATTGCGCCGCCTTCGCGGTGGACATTTTCCCGCGCATCAAGAAAGACTATATCGATACCGGAAAAATCAAATTCATCTTCCGGGACCTGGCGTTCGATTCCTATGCGGTCGCCGGTTACGCCTTGGCGCGCTGCCAAGGCAACGACAAATTTCCCGAAGTGGTTGATTACTTCTTCAAGAATCTCGGGCGTTTTTCCGATAACAGCAAACCGGCGGCGGAAATCCTGCGCGATATGGCCTTTGAAGCCGGGATTCCCAAAGATAAATTTACATCGTGCCTCGGCGACCTCAAGATTCGCGAAGGGCTGAAGGCGGTGCGCGATCAGGCGGGGCTTTTGGATGTCAACGGCACCCCGTCATTCTTCATCAACGGCAAAAAGCACGTGGGCGACTACAGCTACGACACGCTGAAGCCTATATTGGACAAGGAATTGGGGGAATAGCGCGAACAGTCGGGATTTGTGGTTTTCGATTTGGGAAGCGGGGCGACAATCCGGAATCCTTCTTTCTTCCGCATCCCATGAATTATCCGGCATTGAACGCTTTGCCCGCTTGACAGAAGGAAGACCGGACCATATGGTGCGCGGCGCCTTGAGAAGGGACGGGCGTGCCGGTCGGCAGGCGGCGGTATCGTAAAGGCTCAGGGCGGGTCATGGACGTTTCAGAGCAACAAAAACCTGAAGTGCCCGAGGCTCAGGAGTCGCCGGAGGACGTTCTTCTGAAGAAGCGGCTGAAGTTGCTGGGCGCCGGAATCTCCCGCGTCAGCAAGCGGCATAGTCGACAGGAACGGGCGTCACGCGGCGCGGGGTATTTTCGGGCCGGTGATTTTTCCCAGGCGCTGCGCCTGCCGGTGGAATTCGCTTCCGGGGTACTGGCGGGATTACTGATTGGTTGGTTGATTGATCGGACTTTTGCGACATCGCCCTGGGGGATTCTCATTTTTGCCGTCGTGGGATTCTGCACCGGCATGTACAATTTGTTGAGAGCGACGGGACACATCACCATGGGCCGGCCGGATGACAGGCCCGACAGAACGGACAGTGAGCAACGGGATTAGAGTATGGCGAGCCCATTAGAGCAGTTTGTGATTCAACCGGTTGTTCCCGCCATCGGGCTGACCAACGCCTCGGTGTTCATGATGGCGTCGGTGGGGGTCGTGGTCGGCGGCCTGATGCTGGCGACGGGTTCCCGGCAGTTGGTTCCCGGCCGGGTGCAATCTGTCGCCGAGATTCTTCATGAGTTCATCGCCGATCTGCTGCGCGGAATCGCCGGGGAGGAAGCCATGGTGTTCTTCCCGTTGGTGTTCTCGCTGTTCATGTTCATTTTCACCGCCAATTACATGGGCTTGATTCCCGGCGCCTACACAGTTACCAGCCAGATCATCGTCACCTTTACCCTGGCGCTGATCGTCATGGGGACTGTCGTCGGCTTCGGCATCTGGAAACACGGCAAGCATTTTCTCAATGTGTTCGTGCCGAAGGGGTTGCCGGTCTATCTGACGCCGATCATCGCGGTGATTGAGTTCGTCTCGTTTCTGTCGCGGCCCATCAGCCTGTCGGTGCGACTGTTCGCCAATATGCTGGCGGGGCACGTCGCCCTCAAGATTTTCGGCGGATTCGTCCTCAGCCTGAGCGCGGCGGGCGGTTTGCTGGCACTGCTGTCGCCGCTGCCCATCGTGCGGATTGTGGCGGTGACGGCGTTGGAAGTTCTGGTCTGCGGCCTGCAGGCGTTCGTGTTTACGGTGTTGAGCTGCATTTACCTGAACGACGCCCTGCATCCCGGACACTGACCGGTCACTCATCTCATTGGTTGTTTGTATTCAAGTGAAGGAGCCCTAGAAAATGGAAGGTTTGAATTACATCGGAGCCGGTCTCGCCTGCTTCGGCGTCGGCATTGCCGCCCTCGGTGTCGGTAACATCTTCGGAAACTTCGTTTCCGGTGCGTTGCGCAACCCGGGTGCGGCAAAAGACCAGTTCACCAACGCAATTATCGGCGCCGCCCTGGCCGAAGGGTTGGGCCTGTTCGCCTTCGTGGTCGCCATGATTTTGGCGTTCATGTAACTGCTTGGGAAGCGAGATTCCGCCGGTTCGCCGCCGGGGTATCCCCCCGGTGGGCGGGGCGGGCGGACTCCATTTTGGAGTTGAGCGTTCATGGAAACGCAAACGGAAGTTGGGGGAACACCCGGTCCGGAGGCCGTCTTGGCCGGGTCTCCATCGGGCGCAGCCGATCAGCCGCTGCAGCTGGCAGTGGAGGTGCCCGGAGGCGAGCACCACGATGATGTGGGGTTTCCGCCGTTCAAAACGGAAACCTTCGCCGGGCAGATTGTCTGGCTCGCCATTTCGTTCGGTCTGCTCGTCTATCTCATGAACAAGTTCGTGATTCCACGCATTGACGGCATCATCGTTCACCGCAAGGGCATCATTTCCGACGACTTGCAGGAGGCGACGCGTTTGAAGCAGGACGCGGACAAGGAGCAGGCGGTCTATGAGGCATCCCTTTCCACGGCGAAGCACGATGCGGGGCGGATTGTCCAGAGCGCCTATGAAGAGCAGCAGGAATGGCTTCAGGCGGAACAGAAGCAACTGGACGGCGTTTTGCAGGGAAAACTGGAGCAGGCGGTGAAGCAAATTACGGCGCGGCGCGATGACGCGGTGAAGGAAGTAAACAACGCTGCTTCAGCCACGGCCGCGGAAATCGTCGTGCGGCTCATCGGCAGAAACCCGTCAGCGGACGTTCTTGCCGAAGCGGCCCGGACGGCGCTGGAACCGAAGGCATGAGGGAAACAGCCGGGAGCGTTTTCTGCAAAAGCGGACACCGGTTCCGCGGCGGGAAACAGCGACAGCCTGTTGAATCCGGAGTGGGTTTCTTGCGAACGCGAGTCGACGTGAGCGAGGTTCGCTCCGAGGATTTGAGGAGATAATAAGGTGGGTGCGGAGTTCTGGGTCGCCGTCGGCTTTTTCATTCTGGTGGGATTGTTCATTTATATGGGCGTTCCGCGGATGATCGCCGCCTCTCTCGATCAATATTCGGAGAAAATCCGGGCGGACCTGGATGAGGCGACGCGTCTCAGGCGGGAAGCCGCGGCGCTCAGAGATGAATATGTCCGCAAGCGGCAGGACGCCGAGAAGGAAGCGCGGCGGATCGTCGATGAAGCGCGTCAGGAAGCGGCCGAGATGAAAGAGAGCATGGAGGCCAAACTCGCGGAGTACATCAAACGGCGGACCGAGGCGGTGGAAATGAGAATCGCCCAGGAGGAGAAGCAGGCCGTCGAGGATGTGCGCACCGCCGCGGTGGACAGCGCCGCAAAAATCGCTGAACAGGTTTTGCGCAAGGAATTTGCCGCCCCGGACCTGGCGGCCGGGTATCTCGGCAACGAAATCGGAAATTTGCCCGCCGGGTTCCAGTAAGGGGCGAAAGCCGCTCCCGTCGCTCGGCCGACGGCGGTTTCGGGAATACATCGGCGACGTTCACAGGCTTTGGATGACGGGCGTCATCGCGGCGAACGGACGGGTGCAGGGGCCCGCCGCCGCAAACGTGCGCGTTGCTTCCAAAACGCGCGGGTTCGCGGGGAGATGCGGCGAAATGTTCGAAACCGCGCGTCAACGAGCATTTTCCCTTTGACATGGGTCGCGTTTTCTCCATAAGTGAACGAATAAGAGGGGGGTAAACGAAAAACAGCGGGACCATCAGTGTAAAGCGTGCAATGACAACGGAACAGACATCAAATGACCTTCAGCACGGGGAAGAACGGCGAAACCAGATAGATCAATGGGTTCGGCAAAAGGGGTTCGTGACCATCGACACCCTGGCCAGATTTTTCGGCGTAACGGTGCAGACCATCCGGCGGGACTTGAACCAGCTGGATTCCGAGGGAAAACTCATCCGATACCGCGGCGGCGCCGGAGCGCTGTCGAGTGTGGAAAACATCGACTACAACACCCGCCAGATCACCTTTTTCGATGAAAAGGAACGCATTGCCCAGCTTGTGGTTCAACACATTCCGGAGCACTGTTCCATCTGCCTGAACATCGGCACCACCACCGAGGCGGTGGCGCGGGCGCTCATCCACCACAAGGGCCTCAGGGTCATCACCAACAACGCCAACATCGCAACCATCCTGGCACAGAACACCGATTTCGACATCATCATCACCGGCGGGCGCATCCGCAATCGTGACGGCGGCGTTCTCGGGCCGACCTCCCACGCCATGATTGAACAGTTCCGGGTGGATTTCGGCATCATCGGCATCAGCGGCATCGATGAAGACGGCACGCTGCTGGATTTCGACACCGACGAGGTGTGGGCGGCGCAAGCCATCATCCATTCTTCGCGCAAAACCTTTCTGGTGACGGATCACAGCAAGTTTTCGCGCCGGCCGATGGTGCGCATGGGGTCGATCGGCGACATCCACGCGCTGTTCACCGATGCCCAACCGCCGGACTCTGTCGTCGCGGTTCTCAAGGAGCACGGCGTCCAGTTGTTCCTGGCGGAATAATCGACGGAAACCCCTTCATTTCCGGGGCATTCAGCACCTTCAGCGGCGCGTTGCCACCGCGTTTTTGCCCGCGCTCCCCGTGAGTCGCGGAACGGCCTTTGAGTCGATTTGTCGCGGCTTTAGGCCAGCGTTAAGAACAGACCGCAACTTTTCACCGTAACCGTTGGTTGAACGCAAAGCGTGCTCTATATCTGCCGGAGCGGGGACAAAATACCGCAGGTATAACGTCACCGCGTTACGAAGGGCGCTTGTCCTTAAAATTCATCACAGAAGGGATTTCTCCTTGGAGTCATTCTAAAACGAAAATTTCCGGGGGAGATATTTTCTATTGCGAACTTTGATACGAAGGACTATGGTGATCCGGCGGGCGGGAACAGGAGCCCGGCGGCGTCGCTCACAATGGGGGTTGAATCATGGAAACGGTGTATGACCTTTTTATTATTGGCGGCGGCATCAACGGAGTCGGCGTCGCGCGGGACGCTTCCGGACGGGGGTTGTCGGTTTACGTCTGCGAACAGGGGGACCTCGCAGGTCAGACCTCGTCCCGCACCACAAAGCTGATTCACGGCGGTTTGCGCTATCTCGAGTATTACGATTTCCGCCTGGTGCGCGAGGCGCTGATGGAGCGCGAGCGCGTCTACGCGATTGCGCCGCATCTGGTGGAGGAAGTGCGCTTCGTCATTCCGCACATGAAGGGCATGCGCCCGGTGTGGATGATGTTCTGCGGCATCAAGCTCTATGATTATCTCGATTTCCCGTTCAGAAAGTGGATTCGCAAGTCCAAGGTCATGCGGCTGAAGAACAGCCCCATCGGCGCGCCTTTGCAGGACAAGCTGTCGATTGCCTATGTCTATTCCGATTGCCGCACCGACGACGCGCGGCTGGTCATCACCAACGCCATCGACGCGCGGGAGCGGGGCGCCGAGATTCATCCGCACACCAGGTTCACCGGCGCGCGCCGGCAGAACGGCGAATGGGTCGCCACCGTCGAAAACGCCAAGACCGGCGAGAAGCAGGAAATCCGCGCCCGCGGCATCATCAACACCGCCGGGCCGTGGGTCAGCCGCGTGCTCAAGGAGCAGCTGCAAATCAAGACCGACAAGGATGTGCGCCTGGTTCAGGGCAGCCATATCGTCGTCAGGAAGCGCTATGAGGGCGATCACGCCTATTTCTTCCAGAATCCCGACGGGCGGCTGATTTTCGCCATCCCCTACCAGGACGAATTCACGCTGATCGGCACCACCGACGTGCCCTATACGGGCGACCCGGCGGCGGTGGAGTGCACCGACGCGGAAATCGACTATATGTGCGAGTGCATGAACACCTATTTCAAGGAGCCGGTGACCCGGGACGATGTGGTGTGGAAGTTCTCGGGCGTCCGTCCGCTCTATGACGACGCCAAGGCCAACGCCGCCGCCGTGACCCGCGATTATGTGCTCGATCTCGAGTCGAAGCCCGGCGAGCCGATTCTGCTGTCGGTGTTCGGCGGTAAAATCACCACCTTCCGGCGGCTTGCCGAACATGTGTTCGAGAAGCTGGCGCCGGTGATGCCGGGGCTGAAGCCGTCATGGACCAAGGGGCTGCCGCTGCCCGGCGGCGACATTCCCAATGTCGATTTTGCGAGTTTTTTGAAAAGAGCCGGAGATCGCTGGCCGTTCCTCTCGCCGTTCACGTTGAAGCGGATGGCGCGGTCTTACGGAACCCGGATGGCGAAGATCCTCGGGGACGCCAAATCCCTGGACGATCTCGGGCAGAATTTCGGGGCGGATTTGACCCGCGCCGAAGTGGATTATCTTGTCGACCAGGAATGGGCGCAAACCGCGGAGGATATTCTGTGGCGGCGTTCCAAACTGGGGCTTCACGTCAAGTCCGTGGAAGAAACCACGGCCGCTCTGACAGCTTATCTGGCGGAACGGGGCGTGGCCTGAGACAGGCAACAACAACACGTGGTGTGACAAAAAACCACGGTGACAGCGCTCGCGGCGCTTTTGGTGCCGCGAAAGGTTTTATGTGAGTGTTGCCGGCAGCGCTCGACTTTAGTTCAATATACGAACGTCAGCGGGCGTGCTTGTAGAAAGCCACAATATCAAAGTATATCCAAGTGGCGCCATCAATGCCGCAGCCTATAAGCGGCACGTGATGAACACAACCTTTCATGTTGTGTTCAGCACATGTAGTATAATTGCGAAGTCCGGGGGGAGTTATCACCAATAATAAGAATAACGCTTGAATAACATCTTCGAACTTCATTCGGGGTGATCCGTTGCCGGATTGCCGGAACGTTATCGACATTGACGTCTTAAGGGAGTTACGATTATGAGCAAATACGTCGGCGCTATTGACCAGGGAACCACCAGTTCCAGGTTTATTGTTTTTGACCGCAAGGGCGCGATTATTTCCGTCGCCCAAAAAGAACATGAGCAGATTTATCCAAATCCCGGCTGGGTGGAGCATAATGCCGAAGAAATACTTCGCAATACCAATGAAGTAATCGGCGAGGCGCTGGCGAAGGCGAACCTGACCGCCAAGGATATCGTTTCGGTCGGCATCACCAATCAGCGTGAAACCACCGTGGTGTGGGACAAGAAGACCGGCAAGCCGCTCTATAACGCCATTGTCTGGCAGGATACCCGCGTCGACCCGACGGTTGCCGAACTCGCCAAGGACGGCGGGCAGGACCGTCTGCGGCCGAAGACCGGCCTGCCGTTGGCCAGCTACTTCTCCGGCCTGAAAATCCGCTGGATTCTCGAGAATGTTCCCGGCGCCCGTGAAAAGGCCGAAGCCGGTGACGCCGTGTTCGGCAATATCGACACGTGGCTCCTTTGGAATCTCACCGGCGGGCTGCACTATACCGACGTCACCAACGCCTCCCGCACCCAGCTGATGAATCTGGCGACGCTGGATTGGGACAGGGAAATTCTCAACCTGTTCGATGTCCCGGCCGCCTGCCTGCCGACCATCGTGTCTTCCAGCGATGTCTACGGCAACGTGAAGGGCGGGCCGCTGGACGGCGTGCCGGTGGCCGGCATTCTCGGCGACCAGCAGGCGGCCCTCGTCGGCCAGACCTGCTTCAAGCCCGGTGAGGCGAAAAATACCTACGGCACCGGCTGCTTCATGCTGATGAACACCGGCACCAATCTGGTACCCTCCACCAAGGGGTTGCTGACCACCGTCGCCTATCGCTTCGGCAAGCACAACGCCCGCTACGCTCTGGAAGGCTCCATCGCCATCACCGGCGCCTTGGTGCAATGGCTGCGCGATAATCTGAAACTGTTCGAGAAGAGCTCCGATGTCGAGGCCCTGGCCGCCAGTGTTGAAGACAACGGCGACATCTATTTCGTTCCGGCGTTTTCCGGCCTGTATGCCCCGCACTGGAAGGGCAGCGCCCGCGGCGTGATTTGCGGACTGACCCGTTATGCCAACAAGGGGCATTTCGCCCGCGCGGCGCTGGAAGCCACCGCCTTCCAGGTGCGTGAGGTTCTCGATGCCATGGGCGAGGATTCGACCATTGCCATCAACGAGCTGCGTACCGACGGCGGCATGGTGGTCAACGAGATGTTGATGCAGTTCCAGTCGGATATTCTGGATGTGCCGGTGGTGCGGCCGCTCATCAGTGAAACCACCGCGCTCGGCGCCGCCTATGCCGCGGGCCTGGCGACGGAATACTGGAAAGACACCGATGATCTGGTTGCCAACTGGGGCGTGGACAAGCGTTGGGAGCCGAAGATGGACCCGGCCAAGCGCGACGCCATGTATGCCAAGTGGGCCAAGGCGGTGTCCCGCTCTCTGGACTGGATCGATTAGGGGCGGGCTTCAGTTTGACGCGGGCGGGGCGACCCGCCGCGTTATCCCGTTCTGCCGGGCGTTCTCCTCCGGAAAGGGGAGGTTCGTTCGCAGGGCGCGGACGGTTATACCCACAACAGCAATAATAAACGACAATGGGAACCTTCCCCGGAGCGCTTTCCGGGGAAGGACTTCGGGGGGCCGACATCCGTGGGGTTTCGGAGACCCGGCCCTGGTTGAAGCCGACACGCCGGATTTTGTGTTGCGTGTTTTCTTTTCATTTTATCTCAACGGAGATATCTCATGAGTTCGATATTTTTCGGCGAATTGATGGGGACGATGGTCCTCGTTTACCTCGGCGACAGTGTTGTCGCGAACGTTATCCTGAAGAAAACCAAAGGCGAGGGAACAGGCTGGATTGTGATAACCACCGCGTGGGCATTCGCTGTGCTCCTCGGCATTTTCGCGTCCAACGCCTGCGGCAGCCCCGGCGCGCACATCAACCCGGCGGTGACGCTGGCCATGGCGCTCATGAACAACACCCCGTGGGAGCAGGTTCCGGTTTTTGTGTCGGCGCAATTCATCGGCGGCTTCATCGGCGCCATTCTGGTGTACCTGCACTATATGCCGCACTTCAAGGCCACGGAAGACGGCGCAACCAAACTGGGCGTGTTCTCCACCGGCCCGGCCATCCGTGACTGGACCAACTGGCTGGGCGAAATTTTTGGGACCTTCATGCTGGTGTTCAGCATCGTCGGCATCGGCAAG
>JAISTL010000195.1 GCA_031272615.1 Methylobacteriaceae bacterium
CACAAGCAGTACATCGCGACCGAGATGGTCAGTCCCCAACCAGTGCGGAACGCCGGGCTTCTGCAGCGGCTGCACGTGGGAAATGCCCGAGGGATCATAGGGCGCCGACATCGAGAAAACGGCGACAACAAACACCAACAGGACAAGGAACGCCCCGGCTGCCCCCGTCAGACCGAGAAACCGTCTCAAAACGGCGGAAACCCTGGTGTTCATCCCGGCCTCCTCAAACGCGGATCGACGGCCAGCATGA
Source organism: Methylobacteriaceae bacterium (assembly GCA_031272615.1). Lineage (GTDB taxonomy): Bacteria > Pseudomonadota > Alphaproteobacteria > Rhizobiales > Beijerinckiaceae > Hohaiivirga. The sequence goes on from JAISTL010000195.1 coordinate 251, forward strand.
TGAAATCCACCAGGAAACTGACCAGGATCACACCGGCGACCAGCAGCAGGCCGACGCTCTCAACCACCACCAGATCCCGCTGGTTGAGCGCCTGGATCATCAACCGGCCGATGCCGGGAAGGGAAAACACGCTTTCGACAACGATGGCGCCGCCGACCAGAAAGGAAAACTGCAGGCCGAGAATGGTGAGCACCGGCGGCAGCGAATTGCGGATGGCATGGCTCCACACGGTTTTGAACCGGCTCAGGCCCTTGGCCCGGGCGGTGCGGATGTAATCCTCCGACAGCACATCCAGCAGCGACGAGCGCAACACCCGCGAGAGAATGGCTGATTGGGGCAGCGCCAGCACAAACGCCGGGAGAACCAGAGCTTTCAGGCCAAGTTCCGCACCTTCCTCCCAGCCGGGAAACCCGCTGCCGGGAAACAGGCGCAGAGACACCGAAAAGCCGAAAATAAATATCAGGCCCAGCAGGAACGAAGGCACCGCCACCCACACCTGCATCACGCCCATCAACAGGGCGTCACTCCAGCCGCCGTTGCGCAGCGCCGTGTACATGCCCACCGGGAAGGCCAGAAGGACGGAAATGGCGATGGCCATGGCGGCCAGCGGGACGCTCACCTCCAGGCGCTCCTGAACCAGTTGCAGCACCGGCACATTGTAGGAATAGCTGATGCCGAGATTGCCCGTCACCACCCCGGAAATCCACTGGAGATAGCGGGGAACCGCCGGAACATCGAGGCCGTACTGATGGCGCAGCGTATCCAGCTGCTCCGGCGTGGCGTTCATGCCGCCCATAATCTCCGCCGGGTCCCCGGGCAGAATTTCCACCACCATGAAAATCGCGACCGACGCCGCGATGAGCGACAGCAGCAGGGAAAACGCGCGTCTGCCGATGAGCTTGGCCATCATTGCCACCACCCCCGCCCATCGGCATCCACCGTCCAGCGGACACCGGTCATGTCGTTGGCGGGAACGGGAACATTGGTCCAGTACCCCTCCAGTTTCGCGTTCCACACGCCGATTTTCGGCAGCAGGAACAGAAAAACGTTGACGCAGTCCTCGGCGATGATGCGTTGGGCCTCGGCGACGAGTTCCCTGCGGCGCTCCCCGTTCATCTCCGTCGCCAGGCGTTGATAAATCAGCTGATACACCGCGCTGTCATAACCGAAATAGTAATCGGGCCGGGCGTAGATATCCAGGTCGAAGGGCTCGACGTGGGCGATGACGGTGGCGTCAAAATCCTTGCCGTGGAACACTCCGGAGAGCCATTCCGCCCACTCCATCTGCCGCAGGACAACGGAAATGCCCGCTTTCTCCAGCTGATAGGCCAGCACTTCGCCGCCGCGCCGGGCATAGGCGGGGGGCGGCATGGCGATTTCAATGCGCGGATGCTCAACCCCCGCCTCTTTCAGCAGCGCCTTCGCCTTTTCGACATCGTGGGGGTAGAACCCGGTCAGGTCCACGTAACCCGGCTCCATGGGCACCATGTGCGAGCCGATGGGCACCGCCGCGCCGTTCTCCACATCCCGGATGACCACCGCACGGTCCACGGCGTGGGCGATGGCGCGACGCACGCGGATGTCGTTCAGGGGTTTGCGCGCGTTGTTCAGGGCCAGAATCGTCTTGCCCTGGGTCGCGCCCACCGTCACCCTGAGGCCCGGCTCCATCTGAAACCGTACCAGGGATTCCGGCGCCGGGAAATTGGGGAAACCGTCAATATCGCCGGACAGCATACCGGCCAGCGCCGCCGTCGGATCGGAGATAAAGCGGAAGGTGACTCTGCTCAACGCCGCCGGTTCCCCCCAGTAATCCGGGTTTCGCACCAGTTCCAGGCGGTCGCCCCGGTACCAGCGTGAAAAAACGAAGGGCCCGGTGCCGACGGGGCGGGTCTTGTTGTCGACGTTTTCATGACGGGACAGGATCAACGCCGCCGGAAGGCCGAGATTGAACAGGAACCGGCCGGACAGGCGGGACAGTTTCACCACCACCGTGCGTTCACCGGCCACGGCGACGCTCTCGATATCCTCGAACAACCGCTTTTGCGGGTTGACGCCGGAGGGCGCCGAGAGGGCATCGAGATTCTGCCGCACCATGTCGGCGGTCAGGGCGTAGCCGTTGTGAAACCGCACACGGTCACGCAGATGAAAGGTGTATGTCAGGCCGTCGGGCGAGATGTCCCAGCCCTCGGCAAGGCCCGGCACAACTTCGCCGCGTTCGTCGATGCGGGTCAGCCCTTCAAACACATTGGCATAGACCACTTCCCCGATGGCGGCGGCGGCCCCCGCGGTCGGGTCCAGATGCGGCGGCTCGAGAACCATGCCGATCACCACCGAGTCGCGCCCGGCCTCCCCGGCTGCGGCCGTCGCGGGCGACAACATCCCGGCCAGCACAACAAAGCCGGTCACAAGGAGATGAAAAAAAACTGGCCGCGCCACGCCGAACACCGATGTCATTCAAAAAGACTCAAAAAAGGGCACAATTTACTGCGCCCCTTCAGCGCTTTATCATTATCTCACGGTAATTCGGAATCAAAATTACCGCTAGCGGATGTTTTCAACGGTCTTTGTCAGCTCGGCCACGGCGGCGTCGACGGTCTTGCGCGCCGCTTCGATGCTCTTGTCCAGTTGTTCGATGGTTTTTTCCTGTTCCAGCAACTTGCCGGAATACAGCCGCTGAAGATCGGACCCGGCGGGGGCGGAATTCAGGTTATCCCGCAAACGCTGCTGATCGTTGACAATCGCCTCGCGTTGGCCGGTCACCGCTTTCAGTTCCTTGCGCGCCGTATCGAGAGCGCGCGCCGCTATGATAACCGGCTCAAGTTTCGCCCTCGCGGCGGCGTTCGTGCCCGACTGGGCAATCAACGGCTTGAGGGTATCCTCGCTGATGTCGGCGATTAACATTTTTTGCTGTTGGGGAGTCTCAAGGACAACATCGAGAGTCTTGGTTTCTCCCGCGTTGACCTCAACGCGCAGACGATAGGCCGAGGGAGTCAGAGTGGCTTTAAGCTTATCCTGATCGACAAGTTCGAACCGAGCCTTCCTCTGATGCCTCGGGTGCTCCAGTATCACGACCCGCTTCTCAGCAGAGGTGTTTTGAATTCTGTACACGGTTTCAACGCGATAACTGCGCTTGGTCAACAGCATTCCGGATGCGTAACTCACTTCCGAAACCGGGTTCGTCTGGTCAACGGTTGCGTCCACGGTAACCTTCTGGTCGAGGCCAAAACCCAGTATCCGGGTTTCTCCCACCGGCAGAACCGCCAGCTGCGCCTCACCGGAAAACGCCGGCCCGCTCCCGGTGTCTTCGTAAAGAGTCACAGCACCGGCGGGGAGTGTCGCGGCGCCGTCGTTCTTCAAAGACACCGCGTGCCATGCCATGCGGCCGAATTGGCCTTCTTCGGGCAGATCCTGAATCCATGCCACCCGTTCAGCCGGAACGGGGGTGTCGATGAACGGAGTGGTGATGCTTTCACCGGCTTTGACGTCAACGGTGGCAGTCAAAACAAAAGTAGAGCCGGCAACACTCTCACTGCTTTCCGACGCGTCGGCAACGGCGCCCAGAGCCGCTTTATGTGTCGGCCGACGCGCCTGGGGCAACATGGCTTGGGGCGAGCGGTTTTGCATGATGGCAGTCGGAGGCAGATTGCCGGCAATTATTCCTTGCGGGGCGGCCGCAGCGGCCCTAACCTTTGAGTTGGCCGTTGGGGCGTATTCCATCTGCCCCACATCGGTGCGCGGCATGGCGGCGCGGGAGACCGGCGGAGCAATTACCGGCCGCGTGACGTAATAGGGATCATACAACGCCTGCCTGAATGTCACGGGAGAGGCGGCGGACAGGGTGATGCCGACATTTTTCCAATCGGTACCCGTCATGTTTTCGAGCACCGCCCAGCCCTGAAGGCGGGCCTTGTCGCCTTCCTTCTCCGGCATCGACAAGCGGTAGGCGGCCTTCCACACCGGCGCCTCCATCACCATGCCGACATGCACGGTGCGTTCCTTCCCCGGGGCGAGGCGGATGGCGATGGTGCGCGACGAGCGGTCCTGATTGGCCCGCAGGGCATCAAGGGCCGCGGCCACCTGTTTGCCCAGGGTTTCATCGGCGAAGGTGATGCCTGCGGCCTCTTCCAGCACGAACTGGGTGATTTTCCCGTCGGCAATCAGGGAAACGCGGTTCCGGCTCGTCGAGCGCCCTTCGGAGTCCGTCACCTTTTCCTCGCGGACATTGACGATGCGTCCGACAAGCGTCTGCGGACCGGCAACGGTGACTTCCGCTCCTTTCAGCGAACTCAACAGCCCGGGTATCGACGCCATATCGTCGACGTCAAAGGGCAGCGCCGAAAACGCCGTTTCCAGCGAGGCCTTGCCGGGAAGAGTGACGGACGCCGGCCCGGCTTCATCCATCACCACGATGCTCTTGAGGATATCGTCCACCTGATCCAGACGGGCCCGGTACAACAGGATATCCTGCCCCGTCACATCGGCGGCGTATTCAAAATAACCGACGCCGCCTGCGCCGAGAATCGCGCGCTTCAATTCCAGGTCCGCTGCCATAACACTTCCTCCTGACCATAGTCCCCCGGCCATCAGGGCCGCCATGCATACGAGTGGTTTAACGGTGTCATTCATCATTGTTATACCCCTCACGGATGAAAAACCGGCGTTGCGGAAAAGCCCGTCAACGGCCGAAAAGCGACGCGAAAAAGCCCTTCTTTTTCGCCTGCGCCGGAGTTGCCGGCCGGGCGGAGGCGACCTCGCCGCGAACCAACTGTTCCTGCGCTTCCGGCCGGATAAACGGACCGCCCGGCAGCGCCGCCGGCGTGTAGTCCTTCAGCGCCGCCGTCATGTATTTGCTCCAGATCTCCAGCGGCAGATTGCCGCCGGAGGCTCTCCTGGTGGGCGAATTGTCGTCGTTGCCCACCCAGACGCCGGTGACCAGGGCCGACGTGAACCCGACAAACCAGGCATCCCGCCAATCCTGCGTCGTGCCGGTTTTGCCCGCGGCCTGCCAGCCGGGAATTTTGCCGGACCGCGCCGTTCCCGCCTCGAAGTCGGCGTTCAGCATGTCGTTCATCATGCCGAGCGAGGACGGGCTGATCACCTGCCCGAAACTGCGTACCCCCTGACGTTTGTAAATCAGCTGGTTGTCAACGGTGGACACCTGGGTGATGATATAGGGGACGATGCTGTAACCGCCATTGGCAAAAGCCGAAAATGCGCCCGTCAGCTCCAGCGGCGTCACCTCGGAGGTGCCGAGGGCAATGGAAAGATTGGCATTGAGCGGTGACGAAATCCCGAGACGCCGCGCCGTCGACACAACATTTTTCGGCCCGACCTGGGCGCACAGTTTGACCGCGACGGTATTCAGCGACAGCGCCAGGGCGTCGCGCAGGGTGACATCGCCGAAATAGGTGCGCGAATAGTTTTTCGGCTCCCAGTTGCCGTAGCGCACCGGGCTGTCTTCCCAAATATCGTCGGGAGTCGATCCCATGTCCACCGCCGTCAGATACACGAACGGTTTGAACGCCGAGCCCGGTTGGCGGCGGGCGGTGACGGCGCGGTTGTACTGGCTTTCGGCATAATCACGCCCGCCGACGATGGCCTGAATGGCTCCGACGGGCGTCATGGACACCAGCGCCCCCTGCCCGACCCGGTAGTCGGCGCCCTTTTCATTGAGTTTGGAGCGCACGGCGTTTTCCGCCAGGCTCTGCAGGCGCTTGTCGATGGTGGTGAACACATAGATGTCGGAGTCGATGGTTCCGACGAAATCATCGAGAATATCCATCACGTAATCGGCGGCATAGTTGGCGGTGGCCGAGTTGTTGCCTCTCACAGCCTTGGCGGGGTTTTTCTCGGCTTCGTCGATCATCCGTTTGGGCGCCAGCCCGGTGTCGCGCAGCGCCGCCAGAACCCGCTTGGCCCGTTCCTGGGCCGCCGCCGGGTTACGGTTGGGCGCAAGCCGCGCCGGGGACTGTACCAGCCCGGCCATCACCGCCGCTTCCGCCAGGGTGAGTTCAGTGGCGGGTTTGTTGTAATACCGGAGAGAGGCCGCTTCGATGCCGTAGGCGCCGGCGCCGAAATAAACGCGGTTCAGATAGAACCCGAGGATTTCATCCTTGCTGTAATTGCGTTCCAGCCAGAAAGCGAGAATCGCCTCCTGGATTTTCCGGGACA
>JAISTL010000199.1 GCA_031272615.1 Methylobacteriaceae bacterium
CTGAGGGCCGGGATGCGCGTTCCGATCTGCAACACCGTTTCCACCGGCAGTGCGCTCTTGGGTCGCGGCGTCAGACGCACGACCGGTTCCCGGGCAACGATCGGTCCATCCGGCCGGGAAAGCTGTCGGGAAAGAACCTCCAGCAGAGGTTTGAGACGCGCCCGGGTGGCATCGGACAGGGCGGAGTTTCGGGAGTTCAGAAGCGTCAGTATGTCCTCGTAGCCACACCCCTGCCGGTTGTCTTTTCCTTTGGAGGGTGTTTTCGAATGTGACGCCGCACGGGAGGCTGCCTTGAATCGCTCCAAGGCGTAGTCCAAGTCCGGCGCCGCATCATCCGGCAAGATTGCCGGACCAATACGACCGGACTGCAGCGATTCGTTCGCGACAAAGGTCATAACTCAACTCAACCCCTTACTCTGACGGGTGATGCGTCGATTGCCGCCGGCGGGAACAGCCCGCCCGGGCATTGGCCGCCTTCGCCGGATATCGGCGTTCAACCCGGATACTCACAGATGTTTTTCATAATACCCGAACATCGTAAAAGTGGTCTTAACGGTTATTCCTAATGGAAAGTTAACCGATTGCAGCATCTGGTGAGAATCATCGAATCCACCGAAAATCGTGCACAATTCATCAAATTTATTAGGATTAACGCTACATTCCTGTGGTATGTTGTAGCGTGCCGGGTGAATCGTTTTACCTGCTCGGCATTGCAACAGGTCGGTTTCCGCCTCCGGGTTTTGTGTTGTCAGTGTTGGTTAATCCGGTGTCGGGTATTGTTTTGTTGTGAAAAAGCGGTATTTCTGGGGTAACCGCATTGAGGACAAACACCTTGGTCAGCCCGGAGAAAACAGGCTGAGCATGGTGTGCCGTATAAAGGTTTTTTTTGTCAAGGTGCACGAATGAGCGCTGACGAACAGGATGTGAAATTCGAGAAGATATATTCTCAGCTTCCCGGGTCCCAGGCCGGAGACGAGACATATCTGATTGGCGATTTGGCGAGGGAGTTCAATGTCTCGTTGAGAACTCTGCGGTTCTATGAGGACCGCGGCCTCTTATCCCCCAAGCGCAACGGATTGACCCGTATTTATTCGAGTCGCGATCGCGCCCGGTTTGCGTTGATTCTCAAGGGCAAGCAGCTCGGGTTTACGCTGTCGGAGATTCAGGCGATGGTGGAGGAGGAGGAGGGTTCGGACAGTCGCCGCGCCAATTTGAGCCTTTCCTTGAGCCAGATCGACGAACAGATTGCCTACCTCGAAAAGCAGAAAGCCGATATCACCGCTGCTCTGGACGAGCTTCAGACCCGCCGTCGGGAACTGCTTCAATCCGGCTGACCGGTTCCCCGTAATCCACTCCGACAAAATACAATCCGCAGGCGGGCGCCTGCGGGCCGCAGCGTGTTCTGTCGCGCGCTTCCAGGGCAGCCCGCACATCGTCGGCGCTCCAGCGCCCCAAACCGGCCTGGACGATGGTTCCCACCATGGAGCGCACCTGGTGGTGCAGAAATGACCGCGCCGCCGCATGAACGTGAATTTCCTCACCTTCGCCCGTAACATCCAACCGGTCCAGAGTCTTGAACGGGCCCGGCGCCTGACAGTGGGCCGAGCGGAAGGTGGTGAAGTCATGGTGTCCGAGGAGCTTCGACGCCGCGTCGCGCATGGTGTCGAGGCGAATCGGCTGCGGCACGTGCCACACCCGTCCGGCCTCGACACCGGGCGGAGCGCGGCGATTCAATATCCGGTAAAGATAGCGACGTTTTGTCGCTGACAGGCGGGCGTGAAAAGACGTCGGCACTTTCTCGGCCCTGAGCACGCAGACATAAGCGTAGTCACCCTTTGAGCGATCCTTCAGACAAGCGTTCGTCGCGTCTCGCACCGTTTCTTCCGGCCAGTCCCGAAGCAGGTCGGCATGGGCCACCTGGTGCAGGGCGTGGACGCCGGTATCGGTGCGCCCGGCACAGAACAGCCGCACCGGATGCCCGGCGAACTGCTCCATGGCTTCCTCCAATGTCTGTTGAACGCTGGGAAACCCGCTTTGCCTCTGCCAGCCGCAGAACGGCGCGCCGTTGTATTCAATGATGAGCTTGTAGCGCGGCATGATCGTGACAATCAGTAATTCCGGACATCAATGTTGCAGATGGTGTACTGCTTGAAATTTGCGGCGTTCACGCCGAAAACCCGTTACAGAAACCGCAGACGCGTCGTTGTGTGCACCCCCCGCAGAAAGGCGTCCATGGCCATCGGCGCTCGCCCGGCCCGTTGCAGGCTGTCCACCCGGACGCCGCCCGTGAGGCAAGCCACGACTCCATCCTTCCGTATGGACCCGGGCTCGCCGGCGACATCCGGTTCCGGCGTTGTCCGCAGGAGTTTGACCCGCTCCGGGCCCTTGCCGAAATCCGCCTCGGTAAACGCTCCGGGAAACGGCGACAGTCCACGGACATGGTTGTGCACCGCGAGACAGTCTTCGTCCCAGCGGATTCGCCCGTTTTCGTTGCTGAGCTTGGCGGCATAGGTGATTCCCTCCTGCGGTTGCGGCACAAAGACCAATTCGTCCCGCTCCAGCAGGTTCAACGCGGTCACCGCCATCCGGCCGCCGATTTCTTGCAGCCGGCCCTGCAGCTCGCCGGCTGTCATCTCCAGCGGAATATCCACGGCCTCATCCAGCGCCACCGGCCCGGTATCCAACCCTTCCTCCATGCGCATGATCGAGACTCCCGACCGGGCATCCCCGGCCATGACCGCCCGCTGGATGGGGGCGGCGCCGCGCCAGCGCGGCAGCAGCGACGCGTGCACATTCACACAGCCCAGACGCGGCGCGGTGAGAACGGGTTTCGGCAGCAGCAGCCCGTAGGCGGCCACCACTGCGATGTCGGCGCCCAAACCCGGAAACAGGGCGATGACATCCGGGTCTTTCAGCGTCCTCGGCGTAAACACCGGAATGTCCAGTTCGTTCGCTTTTTTGTGAACCGGTGAGAGAGTCGGCGCCCGTCCGCGCCGGCCGGCCGGCGCCGGCGGTCGGGTAAAGACCGCAACCAGCTCATGGTTCGAGTCCGCCAGCGCCTGCAACACGGCAACGGCAAAATCCGGGGTTCCCATGAAAACGGTTTTCAGACTCATGCGGACCTTTCGGGCTCTTTTCCGGCGGAGTCGCCGGAGTCTTTCCCTTCACGCTTGGCGCGCTTGGCGGATTTCACAAACTTGTTGATGATCATCGCCTTCTTCAGCTTCGACAGATAGTCGATAAACAGCACGCCGTTCAGATGGTCAATCTCGTGCTGCAGGCACACCGCCAGCAAACCGTCCGCTTCGATTTCCTGCTCTTTTCCATCCAAATCCTGATATTTCACCCGGACCTTGCTCGGGCGTTCGATTTCCTCCGCGACTTCGGGAATCGACAGGCAACCCTCTTTGTACACAGCTTTTTCATCGGATTTCCACAGGATTTCCGGGTTGATGATCACCATCGGATTCGGCGGCTCCTCTTCGGAACGCACCACATCCACCACCAGCAGCCGCTTGGCGACGCCGACCTGAATGGCGGCAAGACCGATTCCCGGCGCGGCGTACATGGTTTCCAGCATATCGGCGGCGAGAGTTTTGATATCTTCGTCGATGGCGGCAACCGGTTCGGACACGGCGCGCAGTTTACGCGCCGGAAGAGTGATGATTTTTCTGATTGTCATCGGAAATCGTGAATCATGCAGGCTTGTGAATGGCTCGAACAAAGGGGTTTTGCCGTACATAGCAACTTTTTAATAAAAATGAAGGGAAAAGTCGATGGAATGGTGCGCTCCGCGAGGCCTGTGACATAACGTCCGTTTTTCGCCGTTTTGGCCAAGTTATCCAAAATTAACGGGACCTGCGGCGTAATTGTTGGTGTATACCTCTTGAATTATGATGAAAAACACCCTTTCTATAGCTGAGGAGGTTCGTTTCCCGATCAGGCATCGGGGAGTCCCGGCGGTGTCACAACACGCTGGTTTTAAACGAGAAATCGCCGAGTATCCACCGCGGAGCGAAACAGCGCCCGGCCCTGGTTCCGGCGAATCACAGGAGAGTGAACATGAAAATACGCGCATCCGGCAAAAATTTCGACATCGGCGAGTCCCTCAGGGGACAGGTCGAAGACCGGTTTACCTCTCTCATCGACAAATATCTGGACGGAAAAGGCTCTGCCCAAACGTTGTTTTCCCGCGAGGGCAGCGGTTTTCGCTGTGACTGCCGCATTCTGCTGTCCAGCGGCACCGTTCTCGAGGCCTCGGCAGACTCCCAGGATGCTTATGCTGCCTTCGATCTGGCGGTAAACCGTATCGAAACCCGCCTCAAGCGTCATCGCTCGCGTATCAAGACCCGCGGCGCCCGCTCCAGTGAGGACGGGCAGGAAAGCCATGTTGTGGTCTATGAAGCGCCGGATCAGGAGACCCTGCCGGAAGAGTTTCACCCGGTGATTATTGCCGAATCGACGACGACGCTGCCGCGTCTTTCGGTGCCCGAAGCGGTGGCCGAGCTGGATTTGACGGGCACCCCGGTGTTGGTGTTCGCCCATTCCGGCACCGGGCGCGTCAATGTGCTCTATCGTCGCCAGGATAACGCCATCGGTTGGGTTGACGTGCCGTGAGGCGCAATTCTTCAGTTGCACCCAGCCCGTAACGATAATAATGTTGATTCGGGTGGTTGCGTTTAACAAAACCCGATTTGCGGATGAAAGAGCCCATGTGTGAATTATCCGATTTTTTGCGGCCGGACTCTGTTCTGACCGCTGTGAACGCTTCCGGAAAAAGACAAGCCCTGGATGTGTTGAGCTGTTTTGCCGCGCGCCAGACCGGTGTGGACTCCACGGTGATCATGGACATGCTGCTTCAGCGGGAAGCTCTCGGGTCCACCGGCATCGGCGGGGGCGTCGCCATTCCCCATGCCAAGCTCAAGGGAATCACGCGTCTCTACGGGGCGGCAGCGATATTGGAAAAACCGATTGATTTCAATTCGATGGATGGCGAGCCGGTGGACATCCTGTTCCTGCTTCTCGCGCCCGAGGATTCGGGAGCCGACCAGCTCCAGGCCCTGGCGCGGATTGCCCGGCAGTTTCAACAGCAGGAGTTTCTCAAACGGATCCGCCGGGTGCGGGACCCGTCGGCGCTGTTCATCCTGTTGACGGAAACCGCGCCGCTCCAATATGCGTCGGCGTGACATTCCGGCAGGAAGAGGCTTTCGATCATGCGGTTTTTCCGTCTTCCCGCAGTTTTGGCCATCGCGGCTGTGCTGGCGCCGTCTTTCCCCGCCGGCGCCGGCGAACCGGTGAAACAACCGCAAAACGCCCGGGAACTCCACGC
>JAISTL010000243.1 GCA_031272615.1 Methylobacteriaceae bacterium
TTTACAATGGGTTAGTCTGGATTGCTTCGCTATCGCTCGTGGGTGACGGCGGAGTGTGTGACAAGCGTTCGAGCGTTCCTACTCCATCGTTTGGCGTGACCCACGGCCGGTTCCGCAGGGCTGGGATGGCGGACGCCCCCGTCTGCCGCGCGCTGCAAGCGCGGTCGGTGGGTCGCCGGGCTTCCGTCCGGCGCCTCACACCACTTCCAGGTTCTGCACGCCTTTCCAGGTTTCGCCGGGCTGCAGGATGACCGGGTCGTTGATCACCGCCGATTCCACGCAGACGAAATGCCGGTAGGCATCATCCGGCAGGTCGGCCATCGCCCTGCTCCTCTCGACCCACGGATTCCAGATGACGAAATCCGGCATGGCTTCGCCGGAAATCTTCAATGCGCCGCTGCCGTCACTGAGAACCACGTGGTTGGACTGGCTGCCGGTGGCGTAGATGCGGTCAATCTCCCGGTCGAAGACGAGTTTGTCCGCCGTTTCCGTGGCCCGGGCATTCAACGGCTTGTCGTAATAGGGGAGGTTTTTGAGCCCGGTCACCGCCGCTTTGCCGATGTCGTCCACCTTGAGATAGGTGTGCAGCGCCGCGGTGAACGAAAACTCCTCGGTGCCCGAATTGAGGGCGAACAACACGATTTTCAGCCTGTTGTCAAACAGGTACATGCGGATGAACACCTTGAAGGCGTGGGCCCACAGGCGGTGGGTCTCCTCGTTGTGGTCGAGCTCCAGCGTCACCTTGCCGACATTGATTTCCGTTCCCGGCGATTGCCGCCACTCCATGGTGCGGACAAACCCGTGCTGCGGCAGCGGGCCGTTGGTGGAAAACTGCGGGAAACACACCGGCGCGCCGCCGCGAATCGCCGAACCCGGAGAAAAATCGGCTTTGGGAGACACATAGAGCCGCTCGGTCACCCCATCGGGCTTCCACGATATCACATGCCCGCCGTGCAGCAGAATGGTTGCCTCGGCGCCATGGGCGCCGGTCAGTTTGAAGGCGGGAGAGCCGTTCACTCGGGTGGGCTCGATATTCATGAGTGTTCCTCCGCAGGATAGGCCGCAAACGACGCGCGGACCGATTTTGCCGTTGATTTCAATCAGCGGCGTTTTTTAAGCAAAATACACCGGAACTCCTTTGCGGGCAAACATTTATCACCAAAATCCCCGGGAAGCCGCTCCGGCGCGCCTTGGCAAACATGGTCGCTTCCGCTAAACGTTGCACCCGTGTCGGCGGAAAGGGGTGTCGGGCGTGCTGGAGGCTTTGGAGATCACGGCGGAAAAGCTGGCCTGCGCCCGCGGCGGGCGGATGGTGTTTGCCGATGTTTCCTTTACGCTGAAGAACGGCGACGCCCTGCAGATTGTCGGGCGAAACGGCGCCGGAAAAACCAGTCTGTTGCGGGTGCTTGCCGGGCTTCTGCCGGCGCGCTCCGGCGTGTTGCGGGTGTTCTCAGCGGCGCCGGGGAGAGTGGCGGAACAGAGCCATTTCATCGGCCACAGCGATGCGTTGAAAGGGGCGCTCAGCGCCGGCGAAAACCTGGACTTCGCCCGCGCGCTTCTCGGTTCTCCCGGATTGCCCGTTGGGGAGGCGCTGGAGGTGTTCGGCCTGGCGGCGCTCCGTCATCTTCCCGTCGCCCGGCTTTCCGCCGGTCAGCGCCGCCGGGTGGCCCTGGCGCGACTTCTTGTCGCGGAACGGCCGCTATGGCTGCTGGACGAGCCGTTCACCGCCCTGGACGCCGCCTCGGAAGAGACGCTCAACGGCGTGATGCGCGCGCACCGCGCCAAAGGCGGCATCGTCATTGCCGCCACCCATCGTCCGTTGGCGCTGGAGCGGCTCGCGACGCTGGAACCCGGCCGCGCGGCGGCGGGAGGATAAGACATGGCGGCGGCGTTTTTTGCTCTGGTCCGGCGGGATGTTGTTCTGGCACTGCGTGTCGGCGGTTCCGGCGGCCTAGCGCTGGTGTTTTTCCTGATGATGGTGACGGTGATTCCCTTCGCCGTCGGCCCCGACCAGCGGCTCATCGGCCGCATCGGCCCGTCCATTCTGTGGCTGGCGGCGGTGCTGGCGGTTCTCATCGGCCTTGACCGGTTGTTCCGGGTTGACGAGGAGGACGGCTCACTGGACCTCATCCAGTCGACGCCTCTTCCCCTGGAGGTGCTGGTCCTGGCGAAAACCCTCGCCCACTGGCTGACCACCGCTCTGCCGCTGGTTGTCCTCTCGCCCCTGCTGGGCCTGCTGGTGGCGCTGCCGCTCGAGGGGATGGCGCCGCTGATGCTGTCGCTGTTGCTCGGCACTCCGGCGCTCACCTGCATCGGCGCTGTCGGCGCGGCGCTCACCTGCACCCTCAGCCGCGGCGGACTCATTCTTGCCGTGCTGGTGATGCCGCTGATGAGTCCGGTGCTGATTTTCGGGGTGCGGGCGGTGAATATCGCCTGCGGCTTAATCCCGGGTTCACTTTTGAATTCTTATCTGATGCTGTTCGCCTTGACTTTGCTGTACGCCGTTATCGGCGCGGCGGCGGCGGCGGCGGCCCTGCGCAACCGGGGCTGACCGTGACGCCTGAAACCGGAGACCATTTCGTGACGCTGGACCACACCCTCCACCACCGGTTCATGACCTTCACCCGCCCCATGGCGTGTCCGCTGGCGGCACTGACGGCGCTGGCGTTCGTCGCCGGGTTGTTTCTCGCCTTCAACGCGCCGGAAGACGCGCTGCACGGGCGCACCGTGTTGATTCTGTTCATTCATGTGCCGTTGGCCATGTTCGCCGTGTTCATCTACATGTCGATGGCACTGGCTGCGGCGGCGACCCTGGCGGTTCATTCCGTGACGGCGGCGGTGTTCCAGCGGGCGGCGGCTTCCGTCGGCGCGTGCTTTGCCTTTTTGTGTCTGGTGACGGGGGCCTTGTGGGGCCGCCCGGCCTGGGGGGCCTATTGGGTATGGCAGGATGCCCGCCTGGTTTCCATGCTGATTCTGTTTCTCATGTACTGCGGCTCACTCGCCCTGTGGAACGCCCTGGATGACCCGGATGTCGCCGCGACGGCGGTGTCCATCCTCAATCTCATCGGCGGCCTCAACGCCGTGCTCGTCAAGTATTCCGTGGATATCTGGAATACCCAGCACCAGAAATCCACCCTGTTTGCCGCCCCGCGCCCGAGCATCGACGGGCCGCTGTTCACGCCGCTCATCGCAATGATGGCGGCCTTCCTGCTGTTGGCTTTGACCCTGACGCTGGTGCGCATGCGCGCCACCCTCCTTGCCCGCCACGCCCGGATGCTTGAAATCGCCCTGGCCGGGGAGATGGAGGAGGCGGCCGCCGCGGCGGGTCACCCGGGCTGACCCGCCGCGCCGAAGAGGCGTGGAGGGCTTGCGGCAGGAGCGGGCGCCGGGTTGGCGGCGG
>JAISTL010000244.1 GCA_031272615.1 Methylobacteriaceae bacterium
TAACCGAGCGACTGGGAAAACCGCGTAATGGTGGATGTGCAGATATCCAGTTTTTTCGCAACCTGCGTGATGGACGACGATGAAACGTTATCGGGATGATCCAGAATGAATCGGGCGACTTTCTGATAGGATTTCGGCAGGGAGTCGAACACCGATTTGATATGAAAGAGATAATTGCTTTCTGTAATGGACGGGCCGATTTTCAATTGTTCTTGCATGTCTCTAACCCTTTGAATATCATCACCGAAAAATGTCCGGCAGGTAAAATAACGACAAAATAACAATCGGCGCGGATTTGGGGTTCCGCACGAAACAGCCTGTCATACCACGAAACAGCGGGCAAAACAAAAAAAGAGCAACCACACCTGTGCTCGACACCCGCGGTGGTTTACCCCGTGCCGGCCGTACCCGCGTGCACCGGCGCCTCAGGTTACACGGACCCGATGTTTTTTCCCTTTTCCCACAGGACATCGTCTCTGCCGTCATTGTTGGCGACGCGGGCGAGAACGAACAGGAAATCCGACAGGCGGTTGAGGTAGTGCACGCACAGGGGGGAGACGTCTTCCCCGGGTGTGCGCGTTAAGGCCACCGCAACGCGTTCGGCGCGCCGCGCCACCGCCCGCGCCAGGTGCAGGGCTGCGGCCGACGGCGTACCCCCGGGCAGGACAAAGGAGCGCAGCGGCAGAAGTCGTTCGTTCCAATGGTCCAGCTCCTGCTCAAGCCGGGTTACGTGGCGTTCGGTGATGCGCAGGGCGAGGCGGCCTTCTTTCAAGCTTTTCTGCGGTGTGGCAAGGTCGGAGCCGAGGTCGAACAAATCATGCTGGATACGCTGCAAAGCGGCGTCGAGTTCAGGGGAACCGGCGGCATGGCAACGAGCGACGCCAACGCAGGCATTGACTTCATCCACCGTGCCGTAGGCCTCCACCCGCAGGTCATTCTTGGGGCGTCGCTCGCCGGTCACCAATCCGGTGGTGCCGTCGTCTCCCGTGCGGGTGTAAATGCGGTTCAAGGCAATCATCGGGTTTTCCTCGCAAGGGCGGGGCGCGTTTCCACACCGGAGCGGGACGTGGACACGGCTCTCAATCAAATTTCAAAAGGCGCTCGAAATAGTTCAATTCTTCCTGCCGGCGTTCGGGTTCACCGAGTTTACGGCGCAACTCCTCGATGATGCGCTGGACCCGGGTGCCCGGTGACTGGTTGAGGTCCGCTTCGGACTCGACTCCGAACGGATTGCCGACGCCGGTGCGGTTGCGGCCGGCTTCCCCGCGTCCGTTTCCCTTGTCGGACAGGCCTTCGGCTTCCAGCATTTCCTGCCGCTGGCGGGCAAATTCGCGGGCGCCGCGTTCAAGGTTGCGCAGCACCTCCCGCTGGGAGTCGACGGCCTCGCCGAGTTGACCACGGCGAATCGCCTCCTCGGCGCGCTCCATGCCCTTTTCGGCATCGGAAAGATCCTGTTCCTTCTCCATCCCCATGCCCTTCATATCGCGTTGCAGGCGTTCGAGCCCCTCACGCAGGCGCTGTTGACGGTCCGCCAGGCTCGAACCGGTCTCTTCCCGGTCGGGTTCCCCTTCCTCACCGGCTCCGGGAGCCTGCCGGGATTCCCGCCGTTCCGCCTGCTGCCGGCCCGGTTGCCCTTGCTGCTGCTCCTGCTCCTGTTGTTCCCGGTTCTGACGGCGGGAACGGTCACGATCACGGCGTTCGGAAAACGTCTCGTCCATCAGTTGCTGCTGTTGCTGCATCAACTCATTGAGTTCCCGGGAGGATTGCTCCATATCCTCGCCCAGCGGGTCGCCTCCCCGGCCGTCGGCGGTATCGACCTCCAGGTTTTCCATGATCATGGCCAGCTGCTCCATGAGTCGCTGGGCCAACACCATATCGCCGCGCGCCATGGCCTCCTCGATCTGTTTCAGCAGTTGATGCAATTGCTCGCGACTGACCTCCAGGGGCCGGCCGCTTTTGGGCTGCCGGTCGCGGCTGCCTTCCCGGGCCTGGCGCGCCAGCTCACGCATGTAGCGGTTCATCGCGTTCTGGTATTCCCGGGTCAGCTGTTTGATCTCCTCATCGGAGGCGCCGCGGGCGATGGCATCCTCCAGCCGCTCCTGCGCGGCCTTCAAGGCTGCCTTGGCATCGGACAAGCGGCCGTCATCCAGGGTGAGAACCAGCGCCCACAACGAGTCGGCCACGTCGACGAGTTCCGTGTCGGAGCCGGCGCGGCGCAGTTTGACGGCAATGTCGTTCATCGCCACAAAGAGACCGCTGTTGTCGAGGAATTCGCCGGGTTCGATGAGCAGCGCATCCAGAGCTGTCTGCACCTTCCGGGTGTCATCGGGGTAAATCACGGTTTTGCGGCGCTGTTCGGCGAACGCCGCCGCCAGCGGATCGGTGAATCGCCGTTCCGGCAGGGTAAAGCGGAACGGGGCGCTCATCGCCTCGTGTCCGAAATCGTCCACCGCGACGAGAACGGCGTCCACTGGCGCGCCGGCCCAGGGGTGATCGGAGACGTCGATTTCCGCTTCGGTTGTGTGCTCGCCGGGTTCGTGAGTCGGCAGGGCCGGCTTGATTTGCGGCGGCGGAACGACGGAGCGCGGCGAGTTGAGTTCAGGCGCGAGGCGGAGCACAAGCCGGACGGCGGCAATGCCGTAATCATCGGTGGTCGTGTACGAGAGCTTGAAACCGCCTTTGAAATCCGGGCGGATCGGCTCATCGGCGTCGGCGAGGGAAATTTCCGGCGGCGTATCGGGAATAACGTCAAACCGGAACGTCTTGAAATTGAACCAGTTGGTGCTGGCCGTCACCTCGGAGGAGCGGCGGAGAATGAACTCGTGGAGCCCGGTTCGGTCGCCCGCGGCGTCGTTTTTGCCGGCAACGGGCTCAAGTCCTTCAGCGGCGGAAATACTGGTGTCCGGAGTTCCGGCGTGGACGACAACGGTGGAGCCGATGGGGACCGTAACAGTCCGGCCCGGCATGGAGAAATTCAGCAGAATGACGTCGCGCCCGGTATAGGGCGGCGGCGCAACCCAGCCGGTGGTGCGGGCCAGCGTCGACAGCGATTCCGGGGATTGCCACAAAAACGCGGTTTTCAGGCGTGAGTCGCGCTCGTCTCCGGCATAGAACGCCGCGGCGATGGCGGTGATCACAACGGTAAAACGAATCGCCTTCGGGTCCATGGCGGGCATACCGGGAGACGGCCACCGCACCTGCATCCGCTGAACGCTTTCCAACGCCTTTTTTTGATGGAGCTGCCACAATCGACGGGAGATCGGGTCGCCGGCCCCGACCACAAGTTCATCGTCGACAACGTGCGCCGGGTTGTGGCGGAGATCGCTGTCCCGTTCAACGCGGTTGCGGGCCTGCGGGTAAGTCGGCAGGGCGATTCGGAACAGCCCGACAACGCCGAACCACAGCAACAATGCCGCAAACAGCAACACGCCGATAAAACGGCCGTTACCCGAAAGGGACCCCCACACTCCGAGCCACGACACCGTGCAGAACAATGCCGCAAGGCCGATCCAGCGCCACAGCACCGGCCACAGCTTTTCCCAGAACAATGCCCAGCGCGCCCGCTCGAGCACGCCGTCATAACGCTTGCGGAGAAGCTTGCTCTCACGCTGTTCGGTCATCGGTTCGGTCAACGCGTTGAATTCCGGATTCGAGCGGTTGCGACATTTTCACGACACACATCCCCCGGAGTGAGCCGGGAAAGCGGCATGCCGCAAGTGTATCATATTTTTGCCGGTTCCACAGCGGAAATCGCCACCCGCTGCGGGTCACGACGGTTGCAGCCACGGCGGCAGGCGATCCAGCAAAATCATATCCTCATAAGACGGGCGCGGGCGAATCACCGCAAACGCCTCACCGCGAATCATCACCTCGGGGACGAGGGGCCGCGAATTGTAGGTTCCGGCCTGGACGGCGCCATACGCTCCGGCGGTCATCACCGCCAGCAGATCGCCGGGGCGGAGGGGCGGTAGAGAGCGTTGCAGCGCCAGAAAATCACCGGTTTCGCATACCGGGCCGACGACATCGACCACCTCGGCGGGCATTTCCGTCGCGACCTTCTCCACCGGCTGAATGTGGTGGTAGGCGTCATAGAGGGTCGGACGAATCAAATCGTTCATGGCGGCGTCGACAATGACGAAGGTGCGGTTGCGGCCCTTCTTTATATAAAGGACCTTGGTGACGAGAACACCTGCGGGGCCGACAAAAAAGCGGCCGATTTCAAACACCGGTTTCAAACTCAGATGCCGGATACGGCGGCGCACCACAGCGGCGTATTGTTCCGGCGTCGGCGCCGGCGGTTCGCCGGGCAGATAGGACACGCCGAGCCCGCCGCCGAAATCCAGGTGCCGCAGGGCGTGTCCGTCGCGAATCAGGTCTCCGGCCAGTTCCGCCAGCTTGACCGCCAAGGAATCGAACGGTTCGAGGCAGGTGATCTGGCTGCCGATGTGGGCGTCCACGCCGACGACGTCGATTCCCGGAAGCCGCGCCGCCTCGGCGTAGAGCCGCCGGGCGTCCCCGATGGGAATACCGAACTTGTCCTCGTATTTGCCGGTGGAAATCTTGGCGTGGGTGTGGGCGTCAATGTCCGGATTGATGCGGAAGGAGACCGGCGCCCGGACATTCCTCGCGGCGGCAATGGATGAAAGCGCCAGGAGTTCGGGTTCGGATTCGACATTGAAACATCCGATCCCGGCTTCCAGCGCCGCCGAGATTTCCACAGCCGTCTTGCCGACTCCGGAATAGAGGATTTTGTGCGCGGGAATGCCGGCGGTGAGCGCGCGGGCGAGTTCACCGCCGGAAACGATATCCGCACCGGCGCCGAGGCCGGCGAAGGTTGCCAGGACCGCCTGGTTGGAGTTGGCCTTGGCGGCAAAGCAGACCAGGGGATTCATGTCGGCGAAGGCGTCGGTGAAGGCGGCGAATCGTTCGCCGATGAGCTCCGATGAATAACAATAAAAAGGTGTGCCGAGTTCTCCGGCAATCATGCGGAGATCGACGGCCTCGCCGTGCAAAACGCCGTTGCGGTAACAAAATCCGGTCATGTTACAGCAGCGGGTCGAGGAAGAAATCGTTGCGGGGGGCCTTGCGCGGGCGATGAGCGTTGGCCGGCAGCCGCCGTCCGTCTTCGTCCAGCGGCTCGTCGGCGCGGCGCGGCGCCTCAAGTCCGCCGCGCTTGCCGCAACCGGCGACAGTCGTAGCGCAGGCCGCGAAGACGAGGCCGAAAACCACTCTGCGGGAAAGGCCGGGTTTCGCTGGTGCCGTCATGGTGGGGTTCCTCCGCAATGCCGCCGGGGCGGGTCGCTCAGACAATGCCTTTTTCACTCAGGAGTTTCTGCAATTCTCCCGATTCGAACATTTCGGTGGTGATGTCGCAGCCGCCGATGAATTCGCCTTTGATATAAAGCTGCGGAATGGTCGGCCAGTTGGAATACTCCTTGATGCCCTGACGGACGGCAAAATCCTCGAGAACATCCACGGCCTTGAAGGGAACCTTGAGATGCTGGAGAATGGCGGAAACCTTGCCGGAAAACCCTCACATGGGAAATTCCGGGGTTCCCTTCATGAAGAGAATGACGTCGTTGCTCTTGATTTCGTCGTCAATGGTTTTCAGGATGTCGGACATGATGCAAAATCCCTTTGGGAAGAAAGGTAACAGGCCGGTCCCTCTTACATCACCCGCTGCCTCGAGGGCAATGTGAAAATTGGAAACCCGGCATGCGGAAAACACAGTGGGCGGTTGAAAAGTCAAGATGTTGGATGTAAGTCATTCAGCGAGATCATTTTCACGCAGCATAATTTAG
>JAISTL010000249.1 GCA_031272615.1 Methylobacteriaceae bacterium
AACCGTTTCCGGAACCGCTCTATATACCGTGTTGCGTTCATCGAGGCACCTGACTCGTTCATTGTGGAACCCATGTTTCCTGTTGAGAAGACACAGGCAGTCATGCCGGGTGGCATAACGCTTAACGACCTTTTACCAACATTATTACATTTTTGCAATAATAAAACGCCGTATACCGGCCAATGGGTTAACATTTTTGCCCGTTCTCTTAATGCCCGGGAAACAAGCGCCGGCACCACATCAAAAAAACAATTAACCGCCAGTGACTTAAAAAAAAGACGTACCCTGCCCGTCAGCGTTTCCCACGATTGGGATTAACTCATCATTAATGCCGGGAGGTTGTCCACCGGTATCGCATCGCCTTTGCAAAACCGGAAGTGAAAGGTATAAACGGGTTTCCGGCAACCTTGTCAAACGTTCATGACTCATCCTTCCTCCATTCCGGGCGGGCGCCCGCCGCCGGGTTCCCCTGCCGTCGGCACAGGCGACGCGGACAAAGCGACTCCAATGATGGCGCAATACCTCGCCATCAAGGACGCCCATCGCGATTGTCTGTTGTTTTACCGCATGGGGGATTTCTACGAGATGTTCTTCCAGGATGCCGAGATTGCCTCCCGCACTCTCGGGATTGTCCTGACCAAGCGGGGCAAGCATCTCGGCGAGGACATCCCCATGTGCGGCGTTCCGGTGGAGCGGGCCGACGATTATCTCCAGCGGTTGATTGCCGCAGGGCATCGCGTCGCCGTGTGCGAACAGACGGAAGACCCGGTCGAGGCCCGCAAGCGCGGCAACAAATCCGTGGTGACGCGTTCGGTGATCCGCCTGGTGACTCCGGGCACTCTCACCGAGGAGCAGCTGCTGGAACCGGGACGCGCCAACCTGTTCCTCGCGGTGGCGCGGGTGCGCAATTCCGACAGGGGCTGCCGTTACGGGCTGGCCGCCGTCGATATTTCCACCGGCCGGTTTCTGGTGTCGGAGACCGACGACTCGGGTCTCTCCGCCGCCATCTCCCGACTCGACCCCAACGAAATCGTCATCGACGACACGTTGCGCGACGCGCCGGAGCACCGGCAGCTGTGGCAGGAGACCCGGGCGCCCGTCACCGCCCTTCCCCGGGACGGCCTGGATTTCAACAGCGCCGAACGCCGCCTGAAGGAGTACTTCGCCGTGGCCGGGCTGGAGGCCTTCGGCTCCTTCAGCCGGGTGGAAATCACCGCCGCCGGCACTGCCCTCGCCTATATCGAAAAAACCCAGATCGACCAACGCCCGGCGCTTTCGCCGCCGGTGCGCGAGGAGGAAGGCACGCGGCTTCGTATCGACTCCGCCACCCGCGCCAATCTCGAATTGCTGCGTACCCTTTCCGGCGAACGGGTCGGCTCCCTGTTGTGGGCCGTCGACCGCACGCTCACCCCCGGCGGCGCGCGCCTCGTCGCCGAGCGCCTCTCCGGCCCGCTGACCAGCGTCGCCGCCATCGAAGAACGCCTCGAGTCGGTGTCCTTTTTCTTCGGAAACTCCATCCTGCGCGACAAAATCCGCGCCCTGCTCACCCAGACGCCGGACATTCTGCGCTCGCTCTCGCGCATCGGCCTCGGCCGCGGCGGCCCGCGCGACCTGGCAGCGCTCTGCAACGGCTTGCGGATTCTCACCCATCTGAACTTCGTGCTGGCGCCGGAACCGGACCTGCCGGCGGAACTCGCCGGCGCCCTGCGACGCATCGCCGCTGTGGATACAGGGCTCATCGACAGCCTCACCAACGTGCTGAACGACGAGCTGCACCTGCTCAAGCGCGACGGCGGCTTCGTCCGCGCCGGATTTTCCGCTCCCCTGGACGAAGCGCGGCTGCTGCAGCAGGATTCGCGCCGCTTCATCGCCGGTCTGCAGGGCCGTTATGCCGAAAACACCGGGCACCGCACCCTGAGAATCAAGCACAACAATATGCTGGGCTTTTTTGTCGAAGTGCCCCAGGCCGCCGGTGAACTGCTGGTGCGCGAGCCGTGGAGCCGCACCTTTGTCCACCGCCAGACCATGGCCGGAGCCATGCGCTTTTCGACGGTGGAACTCTCGGAACTGGAGGCGAAAATCGCCTCCAGCGCCGAACGGGCGCTGGGCATCGAGCTGGGCATTTTCGAGGATCTGGTCGACGAGATCACCGCGGTGTCCGACACCCTGGCCGCCGCCGCCGACGCCCTCGCGGTGATCGATGTCAGCGCCGCCTTCGCCGACCTGGCCGCCGACCTCGACTGGCGCTGCCCGCAGGTGGACGACAGCCTTGCCTTTGACGTCATCGGCGCCCGTCATCCGGTGGTCGAAGCGGCGCTCAAAGCCCGGGGCGAGCCGTTCATCGCCAATGACTGTTCCCTCTCCGGCAGCGACGCCGGGTGCATCCTGCTGATCACCGGCCCCAACATGGGCGGCAAGTCCACCTATCTGCGCCAGAACGCCCTCATCGCCGTTCTCGCCCAGACCGGCTCCTTCGTCCCGGCCCGGGAGGCCCGCATCGGCGTGGTTGACCGCCTGTTTTCCCGGGTCGGCGCCGCCGATGACCTGGCGCGCGGGCGCTCCACCTTCATGGTGGAAATGGTGGAAACCGCCGTCATCCTCAACCAGGCCACCGCCCGCTCCCTGGTGGTGCTGGACGAAATCGGCCGCGGCACCGCCACCTTCGACGGTCTCTCCATCGCCTGGGCCTCCATCGAGCACCTGCATGACGTCAACCGCTGCCGCGCCCTGTTCGCCACCCACTTCCACGAGTTGACCGCGCTGGCCGACCGGCTGCCGCGCCTGCACAACGCCACGCTCAAGGTGTCGGAATGGAAAGGCGAAGTGGTGTTTCTCCATGAGGTCGTGCCCGGCGCCGCTGACCGCTCCTACGGGCTGCAGGTGGCGCGCCTCGCCGGTTTGCCCCGCTCCGTCACCGCCCGCGCCAAAACCATTCTCAACGAACTGGAACGGGCTGACCGCGAGCACCCGAAAACCGCCCTGATTGATGATTTACCGCTGTTTTCCGCCGCGCTCATCCAGCCTCCCGCCGCCGTCCAACCGCGCAAAGACCCGCTCCGGGAAGCGTTTCAGGCCGTCAACCCCGATGACCTCTCACCGCGGGAGGCGCTGGATGTGCTCTACCGCCTGAAGCGGGATTATCCCGAGGAATAAGGCGCTTCACCCCCGCTTCGGCAGGGTGACGGTGAACCGGGTTCCCCGGCCGTCGTTGTTTTCGGCGCGAACCGTGCCGGAATGGGCCTCGACAATGGACTTGACGATGGAAAGCCCGATTCCCGCGCCGCCGGTCTCGCGGCTGCGCGAGACGTCGGTGCGGTAAAACCGCATGAACACCAGCTGAAGCTCGTTTTCCGGAATGCCGATTCCGTTATCCTCGACATAAAACACGCCTTCATCCGGAAAATCCTCCACTCCGACATGGATATGGCCGTGTTCCGGAGTGTATTTCACGGCGTTGGACAGCAGGTTCGTCATCACCTGGACGATGCGTTCCCTATCCGCCGCAACGAGCGCAGGCCTGCCGCCCACCGTAAGGGTCTGCTCCTTGGCCAGCAGTTCGGATTCAAAACCGCCGGCCACCCCATGGGCCAGCTCCAGCAGGTCAACGGTGCTCTTGCTCAGGTTCAGGGCGTCGCTCTCCACCCGCGCCAACTGCTCGAGGTCCGCCACCAGTTTGCCGAGCCGCGTGATGTCCTCCCGGCAACTCATGAGACGGTCTCTGGTCGGTTCCCACACGCCCTCCAGCATCGCTTCGAGATGGGAGCCGACGGTGGTGATGGGAGTTCTCAGTTCATGGGCGACATCACCGGTCAGCCGCTTGCGCAGCGCCTCCTGCCCGGCGAGGTCTCCGGCAAGATGATTGACGGCGGAAACGAGGTCATCCAGTTCCCGTGTCCCGGCCGTGTTTTCAATGCGATAACTGTAATCGCCCTCGGAAATGCGCCGCGCCATGAACGCCGCTTCCGCCACCGGGCGGGAAATGCGCCGCGCCAGCACCCAGCCGGCGACGGCCGCCAGCGCCAGCGACACCGCGCCGATGACCATCAGCACCAGATTCAGGGCGTCGCTCTCCACCCGCGCCAACTGCTCGAGGTCCGCCACCAGTTTGCCGAGCCGCGTGATTTCCTCCCGGCAACTCATGAGACGGTCTCTGGTCGGTTCCCACACGCCCTCCAGCATCGCTTCGAGATGGGA